>NZ_JBQKEF010000017.1:0-47995 GCF_052121455.1 Collinsella sp. LCP19S3_D3
CGATACAATACGGAGAGGCGCAGCGATGCGCTCGGCGGCCGCACGCCGGCCGAGTTCCGCGCCGCGCTGGGAAGGGCCGCGTAACGGTCCAAGAAATCGTCCGCAGTCCCGTTTCGGAGTGGGATGCAGTTTCCCCAGGAGCCCCCATCGGGAAACTGCATCCCGGAATTCGCCTGAATAGTGGGGTGCGGTTTCCGAAAGGGTGCCGTCTGGGAAACCGTGTCCCGGAATCCCCTCCCGCGCCTGGTTGTTCCGCATCGCATCTATTGGGCAAAGCGATCTGTCCCCATTGCAACAATCTGTTGATTGAACGTCGCTGTATGTTCGCGCTATCATGCATGGTTAAAATTGGTTAGCCATGGCAAACGGTTAGCAATGGTGAACATAAATGCAACGCCCTGTGGGCGTCGGGGGAGGAACACGGACGTGAAGCTCGATACACTCGAGATTGGGAAGGACGCCGTTGTCGCATCGGTGGCATCGGACGATCAGGCACTCCGACAGCATATTTTGGACATGGGCTTAACGCCGGGCACCGAAGTCACCATGATGAAGTACGCCCCCATGGGCGACCCGCTCGAGATTCGCCTGCGTGGCTACGAGTTGACGCTGCGCAAAGACGATGCTGCTCGCATTGAGCTCGTGGGTATTCACGACACCGATACGAGCCCGCGCGTTAACGCCGCAATCGGCACGACGGAGCACCCGGCGCTCGGTGAGGGGACGTATTCGCCCCGCGCGGCAAAAACGGCCGTGTCCGAGGGCGCGCCGCTGCACTTTGCCCTCGCCGGCAACCAAAATTGCGGCAAGACCACGCTGTTCAACCAGCTGACGGGTTCCAACCAACATGTTGGTAACTTTCCCGGCGTGACGGTCGACCGCAAGGACGGTACTGTCCGTAACCACCCCGAGGCGAGCGTTACCGACCTGCCCGGCATCTATTCGTTGTCGCCGTACACGGGCGAGGAGATTGTCAGCCGTCAATTCATCCTTGACGAGCATCCCGACGCCATCATCGACATCATCGATGCCACCAATATCGAGCGCAACCTCTACCTGACGCTGCAGCTTATGGAGCTCGACTGCCCCATGGTCATCGCGCTCAACATGATGGACGAGGTGACGGCCAACGGCGGCGCCGTGGACGTCAACCTGCTCGAGAGCCTGTTGGGCGTGCCTGTTGTCCCCATTAGCGCTGCCCGCAACGAGGGTATCGGCGAGCTGGTGGATCACGCTCTGCATGTGGCGCGGTTCCGCGAGCGCCCGGGTCGCCTGGACTTCTGCGCGCCCGATGGCCCGGACGGCGGTGCGCTGCATCGCTGCATCCACGGCATTGCCAACCTGATCGAGGACCATGCCGTGACGGCCCGCATTCCGGTGCGTTTTGCGGCGACCAAGCTGGTTGAGGGCGACGAGCTGGTGACCGAGGCACTTCACCTGGATCGCAACGAACTTGACGCTATCGAGCACATCATTACCCAGATGGAGGGCGAGGCTGGCACCGACCGCCTGTCCGCGCTGGCCGATATGCGCTTTAGCTTTATCGGCGACGTGTGCGGGCGCTGCGTGGTGAAGCCGCACGAGAGCCGCGAGCACGTGCGCTCCGTTAAGATCGACCGTATCCTGACGGGTCGCTACACGGCCATCCCGGCGTTTCTGGTGATCATGGGCCTCGTCTTTTGGCTGACGTTTGGCGTGATCGGCGCGGCGTTGCAGGGACTTATGGAGGACGGCATCGCTGCCATCATCGCCTCGGCCGATGCGGGTCTCAAGGCGTTTGGAACCAACGACGTGGTGCGCTCGCTGGCTGTCGACGGCGTGCTTACGGGCGTGGGCAGCGTGCTGACCTTCCTGCCGATTATCGTCGTGCTCTTCTTGTTCCTCTCCATTCTGGAAGACTCCGGCTACATGGCGCGCGTGGCCTTTGTCATGGATAAGGTGCTGCGTCGCTTTGGCCTGTCGGGCCGCAGCTTTGTGCCCATGCTCGTCGGTTTTGGCTGCACCGTGCCGGCTATCATGTCGACCCGTACACTCCCATCCGAGCATGATCGCAAGATGACGGTCATGCTCACGCCGTTCATGAGCTGCTCGGCCAAGTTGCCGGTTTACGGCTTGCTGTGCGGAGCATTCTTCCCGCAGGCGACGGTCCCAGCCATGGTCTCGCTCTATCTGATTGGCATTGCGGTCGGTTGCATCGCGGCTTTGGTGCTCAACCGCACGGCATTTAAGGGCGACCCGGTGCCGTTTATCATGGAGCTTCCCAATTACCGCCTGCCGAGCATCAAGACGACGGTGATGCTGGCGTGGGATAAGGCCAAGGACTTTATTACCAAGGCCTTTACCATCATCTTTGCCGCCACCGTGGTCATCTGGTTCCTCCAGACGTTTGACATCCGCTTTAATGTGGTCGCCGATCAGTCGCAGAGTCTACTTGCCGGTCTGGGTAGCATCATCGCGCCGGCGTTGGCGCCGCTTGGCTTTGGCGACTGGCGTGCATCCACGGCGCTCGTCACCGGACTTATCGCCAAGGAGAGCGTCATCTCGACCCTCACCGTGCTTTTGGATGCAACGTCACCCGCGGCGCTGTCGACCATGTTTTCGCCGTTTACCGCCTACGTGTTCTTGGTCTTTACGCTGCTGTACCCGCCCTGCGTGGCGGCAATCGGTGCCGTCAAGAGCGAGTTGGGCGCGCGCTATGCCGTTGCCGTGTTTGCGTTTCAGGTGACGGTCGCCTGGATCGTGGCGTTTGTCGTGCATTCGGTGGGCATATTGCTGGGGTTGGCTTAGCTATTTATTGACAGCGCAACCTCTGTGTATTGAGTTGTTGATTGCGGCCCCGCATCTGTGCTGACGGATGCGGGGCCGTTGCTATATAATCGCCCACCGCCCAAGACAATCGGAGAGGTTTCCTACATGACTCAGGCAAGACAAGATGGCATCTCGCTCAAGCAGTGGCTCCCGCTTATCGGGCTCGCCTGCTGCGCGTTCGTGTTCAACACATCGGAGTTCATGCCCATCGGCCTTCTGACTGATATTGCCGTATCGTTCTCGCTCACCGAGGCCCAGGCAGGCATCATGATTTCGGTCTACGCCTGGGGCGTCATGCTGCTGTCGCTGCCGCTTATGGTGTTTGCCTCGCGCTTTGAGTTCAAGCGTATGCTGCTCGGCGTGCTCGCCGTGTTCTCTCTGGGTCAGTTCCTGTCCGCCGTGGCGCCCACCTATCCTATTTTGGTCTGTGCACGCCTGGTGGTCGCTTGCGCACATGCCGTGTTCTGGTCGGTCGCCTCGATTATGGCCTCGCGCCTGGTCGACACCCGTCACGGGGCGCTCGCCATCAGCATGATCGCCACGGGCTCGTCCATCGCACAGATCTTTGGCCTGCCGATCGGCCGCGCCATCGGGCTGGCTGTGGGCTGGCGCATGACATTCGCTGTGGTCGGGGCCTTCTCTGCCGCCGCGGTGGTGTACCAGGCAGCGGTGTTCCCGGCCATGCCGGCGGGTGAGCGCTTTGCCGTTAAACAGCTGCCCGAGCTGCTCAAGAACCCGTTCCTCATCGCGCTCTACGCGGTCACGGTTTTTATGGCGACCGGCTATTACACAGGCTACAGCTATATCGAGCCCTTCCTGGCGCAGGTCGCGCACGTCGGCGCGGGCGCCATTACCATGACGCTGACGGCGTTTGGCTGCTCCGGTCTGGTGGGCAGCTGGCTGTTTGGCCGCCTGTTCGATGGGCACCGCTTCCCGTTTTTGGCTGTCACGCTCTCCGGCGTGCCAGCGGCCCTGCTGCTCATAGGTTCGGCCGCATCGTCGCTCGCAGCAGTGCTTGCCGTCTGCGTGCTGTGGGGCTGCTGCGCCACGGCCTTCAATGTGGCGTTCCAGGCCGAGCTCATCAAGTACACGCCCGCGGATTCGTCGGCTGTCGCCATGTCGATCTTCTCGGGCCTGTTTAATCTGGGTATCGGCACGGGCACCGCGATCGGCGGCGCCGTGGTTTCGGGCCCCGGTATCGCCTGGATCGGCTCCGTGGGCGGGGCGATTGCCGTCGTGGGCGTCATCCTCGCCATCACGGTGATGTTCCCGGCCATACGCCGCGCAAAGCCCGTCGCCTAATCACGTCCCCTCATCAGTTGCGGTGGAATACGGACTGCTGGGCCCAATAAACCAGGCAAACAGTCCCTATTTCACCGCAACTTAGAAAGGGGCTGGGGTAGCTAATTTGGGACGGGGCTATTTTAGCTACCTCGCGGAGCATACGTAAAAGAGGCCGAGGCCGCTCCGGTATGTACTGGAGCGGCCTCGGTTTTCGTTTTTCTGTCTGCGTATGATCGACCTAGAGCTCGTCTTGGGGGACGACGGCTGTAAGTTTTTCGTTCTCAAATACCGCAGCAAGTCCGTGTTCGGGGTCAAAGCGATAGTTGCACATGAGCGCTGCTTTGCGAGCATCATCGCTTCGAAGTACCACGATGCTGGTCGGAATAACGTATCTAAAGATGTTTGTAATGGGGCCCTCAATCTGATCGCCGTCTCTTTCGAGACAATAATCTTCGATCGCTTCCTTGCTGTCCTCAACGATATCCCAGCTTGCAAGCAGGGCGTCCTTTGCTTCCTTTTGAATGTCGAGGACGCCTTGGTCCGAGTCGCACTCGTAATAGACGGGGAGCGAGAAATCTCTGCCCCACAGATTTATGCTGTTAGTCATCGAAGCCGCCAATCTGATTCAGTATATTTTTGATTTCGCTTACGCCGCCGAGATGCCTGCATACGTCGTGAACTTCGGTCGGAACAAGGTAGCACGTTTTCATGTCATTGTGCTCGTGCCAGGTGTACCCGTTTGCCACGCGCCATTTTTTGACGTCTTTATTGGTCCAGTCTTCTTTGCCATCGCGTTGCTCAAGGTTCCAAGCTTTTGCGCATTCAATGTCTGCCTTTTCATAGTTGCCGACAATGCGCTCGCCGTTCTCACCCATCTGCGAAAGCCTATGCTGGCTCATGCCTTGTATGGTTACTTTCGCCTCAGAGATAGGGTTGAAGTCAGGAATTCCATCCCTGTAATTGATGCCCTCAAGACCTTTGTTTCGAAGAATCTCGCAAACCCTATCGACTGTGGGAACAAACATCGACTCCCCTCGATCGCTCGACCATTTGCCATTGGGATTCTCCATGGTCGGTGTACGGTCCAGCCGTTCCTCATAAGTAGAAGGGTAGTCACACGATTCCACTGAGGATTCAATCAATTTGTCAGGATTGATGTGGTCCGCTCGGTCGATATCGCTAACTTCTGTTTTGGTTTCCTTTGATTCGGGGCCAATGAGTTTATCGGGATTGAACCCAAGTTTATCGCCTGGTTTGGGTTCGTCGATTTTCATTTGCGTGAACTCCATTAGCTTAAATGTCATTAGCTCACCTCGCTATTCTCGTTCCAGTTGTGCCAATCGGAATATGCTTGGGTATCTTGCATTTGCAGGCACAAGACATCGGTCATGATGCCCTGAATGATGACCTGCCTGGTGCGGCTGTCGATATCGCGGTTGATGGAAGCCCCGAGCGCCGCTTCTGCCGCTCTTGTCAATTGCTCGGCTTCATTGCTGCTCTTGAGCTCACGTTCGACCGTTTTGACGACATCGGGGAACAGCGCGCTCATAATGGGCGCCAGCTTGGTCATGTGCGGTTCGTTGGGCGGGTTTTGAGCGGTGCGCAGAATACTGACCTTTGTGGACGAGCCGATATGGAGGCGATCGAGCCGTTCGCGAATGCTATGCAGCTCCGCCTTGGTTCCGATGCTGATGCCGTATGCCAACATACGCGCTACGGAAAGAGCGTCATCGTGTTGGTTGTCTGTGGTGTCTTCGATGGGGCGGCTGTACGTAAAGTGCTCGCCATCCTCTGCTTTGGCGATCTTGCAGAGCACCGGCTCAACCCAATCGTTTTGGTAAATGGCCGCAACGCCCTTAGGCAAGCGTGCCAGCTCGACGATCTGTTGGTCGTTGAGGTTGGCAGCGCGACCGGCGAGCTCGCGGTCCGAAAGATCGGGCAGGCGATGGATGATCTTGGTATTTGTGTTGCGAATGGCTGCCATATCGAGAAGGCCGGGCGCCTGGTCGGCGATGATGAAGCCTTCGCCGTATGTGCGCATCTCGGCGATGGCATTTGAGATCATCTCGACGCTCTTGCCTGTCAGGTCGCCGCTCTCCGAGCCTTGGTTGCTCGTCGATCGCTTAAGCAGGTTGTGCGCCTCTTCAAGCACGGTCAGATGGCGAAGCGGCTGGTTCATGTCCTTTTTCTCGGCCATGCGATGTTCTTGAAGTTTGAGTACAAGAAGACCCATGAGTAGGGATTTTGTTTCGGCGGAGCCAATGCGCGATAGATCGATGACTGTGTTGGCGTCAAAAAGCACGCTAGCATCGACTTCGTTCGACGAAAGCATCATGCCGTTGAGCCCGTTGGTGAGCGAGTTGAGACGCGTGAGCAGCGACCCCTTGTAGGCGCCTTTATTTTCGGCATCGTACTCGCTGGAGTCGAGAATCTCGCGGACGTTGCGGGCAACATCTGCAAAGCAGGGAAAGAGATCGGCTCCATACGGGTTATCAGAAGCGGCAAGATCCCATCCGCAGTCTTCGTATGACCTGGCGACAGCGTCTTTAAGGACGGCGGGCATGGCGGCGTACATGGGCCAGCAAACATTAAAGATCTCAACGAGTCGGTCGAGGTGCTCCAGCACATGGATGCCGGACGGGAAGCTAAAAGGATTGATGCGCAGGAGCGGTGTGAATTCTGGATTGGTTCCAAAGACGTTTACGTCTTCGCGGCCCCCGTACACGTCCTTGTATTCGCCCTTGGCAGGTTCAATGACAAGAAAGTTGACCTGCTGATCGAGCGCCTGATCGAGGATGCGGCAGACGGTATTGGTCTTTCCTGCGCCGGTGCTGCCCGTAACAAAGGTGTGCGAGGCAAGTGAGTCTTTTGACAGGAACGTCCTAATGCGCTCCTCGCGATGCATATGGAAAACCTTGCCTATGCAAAGGCCTTGTTGGGGCTGCGTGCCATCGAACGTTGAGACATTGCGTCCAAAAGAGGCACACTCGATAACGGGCAGCCCTGGGACGGATTTCTTGGGAAAGTTGAGCGAGTAGGCAAGCTCTTTGCCCGAAAGGGCGGTCGTTGCATCGACTGTTGCTGGGTAAACCGAAAAACTTGGATGTTGATCGAGCAGGGCGGGGGAGAGGGCAAAAGCAGGGTGGCGCAAATCGCGAAGGTAGGAACAGACTGCCGCAGCGTCGGCGCTTTGCTCTCCGAGGTCTCCGCGCCAGAGGTTTACCGCAGCCTGAGACATATAGGACTCTTTGCCCTGGGTGAGGGCGAGGTAGGTGTGGGCAACGTTATTCGCGACGTTGTGGTCTTCTGACAGCACGTAGGCGCAAAAGTCCCACATGCCGAGTGCCGAGGCGAGGTCGTAGCGTTTCATTTGCAACTCGAGGATTTCGAGCGCGTGTTGGATGGAGTAATTCTTGAACGTCTGTGTGATGCCTTCGTCGGCGCCGATGGTAGCGGTGACCGTGCTTGAGCGCGCGAATGATCCGCCAAAGTTGGCGCCAAGATTTACGGCCTGCGAAACGCCGGAAGTTACGGACGCTCCCTTAGAGACAGCCTTGCCAACGCCGCTGGTAACGGCTTTGCCGAGCGAGTTTGATATGGCTTTGCCGGTAGATGAACTTGTGCCTTTAGACGTAGATGTGGAGTGTGACGAGCCCTCGGTATGGCTTGCGGATACGCTTACGCCTATGCTTCCACTTGAGGACTCATTTCTCTCATCGGTGACCGTATCCGTGATGCTTTCGGTCGATGTGGACGAGTCGGTTACGCTCTCGTTGCTCGATTCCGAGGTCGACTTGTTTGTCGAGTCCGTTTCGTTGTAGTTTTGAGCAACAGCCTGATTGCTCCCCACCTGCCTGCCGGCACTCACGCCTGCATTGATGCCAACCGTCGCGGACGATCCGATGGAGTCGTTTTGGTGGTAGGTATAGTTGGTCGTCCATGAGGCATAGGGCGTCAGCAGTGAGTGGAGTTCGGCGAGACGGAGTTTGCGCGATTCGATATCATGGATCGGGGTTGCGAGCAGCACGATAGTGTAGTCTTCGCTCGGCCTGCCAGGCACAATGCCGTCAAGAACTTTTTCAATGGTTTGCGTGACGAACTTCTCGTTCTTTTCGGCCGGAATATTCGAAACGGCGGCAACCGAAGACGAGCGTCGATTGTCTAGACACGGAATGGGGCCTCGGTTGGCGGGTCCCACTTCGGAACCGGGGAAGTTGCCCCTCAAGGCATCCGACATGCGCCGGGAAAAATTATCGGCGTCGATGTTGTCGCGGGCATTGTCGCTGTTGACGACTGCAAGGAATACCTCGGTGCTTGCGCTGGTTCGATTAAAAACCAGCGCAATGTTGCAATCTTCGTCAGAGAGAACGTCGTACACATTTACGAGCTTCTCGAGACTGTCCTCGTTGGGGTCGACGACCCACTTCGTGATATTCATGAAGCGGATGTTGTTGTCGGCGTTAAAGCCCGTGGGGTATTCGATAGAGGGGTCAATCGGCGCGTATACATTTCGTAGCTGCGGCAGATAGGCGTTGTGAAGCTCAACGGCGGCAGTTGCCAAGAGCCGATTGGTGAGCTCGATAGCTTGCTCGTCTGCCGGATTCGGCTTTTCTGACAAGTATGCTGTTCGCTTTTTGTCGACCTCATCGAGTTGGGAGCTGCTGAGTACCGAGACGGTTGCGACCGCGTTGCCGGCTTTATCGGCAGCGCGCATAATCGCGTTTTTGATGCCCATGCGATCAGCCTATTCCTTCCAATTAATGACGCGCGCAATGTACTCTTTTCGATTATTGAGCGTCTCGAGTTTTGCCTCGAGAGCGTTGATCTCCGCGGTTTGCCTGTTGATGCCTTCGACATGGCCATGGAGCACCGGGTTGTAGTCGGTGATATTGCTCGTAATTTGGCTGAGCAGCTCGTTGAGCCATTCGGTAAAGCCGTAGGTATGCTCGCGCTCTGTTTCGGCGCGTGCTTCGCAGAAACACCGTGAGATTTCGCGGTTGAATTTGTCTTCGACTTTCCTAAGCAAAAGCTTGTCAGATTTAAAGATGACACGGTCCATGAGCTTCAGTTCGGTAAAGTCTGCCTTGCTGAAAATGGGACCCTTTGTCTTATTGAGCGCGAGGCCACGATATTTAAGAATGATATCGCCGACCTCTCGGCGCTTCTCTTCGGAAAGAGGATTGTCGCTGCTGGTAGCGATGCGATAGAGGGCATCGCGGCTATGCTCTGCGCAATCTTTCCAATAGCTTTGCGACAGTTCATCGATGGTCCGAGCTATTTGCTCGGTACATTCGTCATAGTGATTGATGACCTCGTTAAAGAGCTGGTCGGCGGCATCTTTGTCGGCTGTTCTTTCGGCAGCCTTTGCGTCGGATCTTTTTTGGAGCGCATCGGTGATGTCATCACAAAGGCCTTTGCCAACCTCCGCTAACCCAAATGTTGGGTGAGAGCCGACGTCCTTTTGTGTGTTTGCCGAGCTTCCTTTTATCGAATCGCCGAGCCTATTGAAAAAGTTAGGGGCGATTGAGTCAAACGCTTGCGCGGCTGCGTTCGATCGTTTTGAGTATTCGAGGCGCTCTCGCTTGTCTTCGGTAATGGCGCCTTGACGTGCTTGAAGCGTGTCAAGGTTGGTTTTCCACTGCTCGGCGGAAACGTTCCTGTCGATGGCGTTGGCATAGCTGGCCGAGGAGTCCAGCCTTGCATGCTCTCTGCAGTCTTCGAGCTGGTTGATGAGATTGCGCTTATCCTCTTCGAGCTCGGCTTCTCGCTGTGCTTTCTTTTGTTCGAGGTCGGTTTTCTTATTGGCAATCTCTTCTTCGGTTATGCTGACAATATCTTGTAGGAGCGATTCCGACCTGCTGCATTTGTTATATGCGGAGTACCGCTCGGCAAACAGGCGTATCTCGTTTTCGATACAAAAGAGTCCGCTGTTGGCAAGAAGGAGGTCCTTGCAAGCCTCGGATTCGCGGTTGGTTCTGCGCGAGATCTGTCCTGGAAGGATGTCGTAGCGGTAGAGCGTTTTGTAGAAGCGGCTTGTCGGATCGGTGTATTTACGCTGCTGGTCTTCGAATTTTTCGGCATAGTTGTCGCTTATAAACTCGCTGGAGTTCTTTGAGCCTAGGCCGAGGATGGAAGAAACAAAGTAGATACCTTGCCCGTAAAGGCTGGCCGGAATGGACCAACGCATGATTTGCGAGACGGCTTCATCGTCGAATCCGCCTTTGGGAAGGTCGGCGGAATCTGCTTTGTTGACTACGATCATGGCAAAGCGTTCATCGATTGCGGGGATCTGCTCTATTTCGTTGGAGAGGTTCTTGTTGTCCTTCGTATCGAGCGAGTTGTACTCCGCAACGAAAATGGGAAGGCCATTTGAGAGGCCCTCCATTGCCTGTTTGAGCACTCGGGCGTGATCGGCGTTGGAGGCAGAGTTTGAGCCCGGGGTGTCAAAGATGACAAACTCCCTGTCATGGGGCCACGGGTCGGTATCGCTAAAGGGGACTTCGATTCTGATCAGATCGGAGATAGTCCGGTCGTCTTCATCGGCATGATATGAGTTAAGAACCTTGAGAGCGCTGTTCATATGGGAGGCCATGCCGGGCATGGAATCGGCGACTTTGGCTGCGATCATGTCGTATAGGGGCTCCCCCACAAGCTCTTTGTTTTCCATGAGGCCATCAAGATTAAAGCGCAGCAAGAATCGCCTGTTGCCACAGGAGAATTGAACCATCGCGCGATCTCGGTCTTTTGAACGTTTGATTTGGAATATGCGGGCCGTTACAGGCTCGTCGCCGCTGGGAAGGATCTCCATGCCAATGAGGGCGTTGATGAACGTCGATTTGCCTGCACTATAGCTGCCGAGTACACACAGCGGGATGATGTCGCTCGAGACATCGGTGAACTTTCTAATTTGCTCAGAGACTTTTGTTCGCTCGGAGACTGATTCGTCTACAAGCCCCTGGATTTCCCTGAAGACTTCGACAATTTCTGGCAAGACGTCTCGGGCGTTTGATAGATAACGCTCGTCTCGTATGGCCTCGTATGTGTTGGCGCGTGGCCCTTCGGTGCAGATGGCGAGCAACTCCTGCCATTCGTCATCCGCGCCTTCAAAATGCAATTCGATTTTGTCGCCGCCGCCGAACTCTTTGGCGAGGATGTCGATGATCTCTTCGGCCTTAAAGGGGAAGAAACCATTAACGATCTTCGTGCTATGGAGCGCGCTATTGGGATTTGTAGATGTCGTTATTTCTTGCCAGCCGTTATCCCATCGGAAGAACCGAACAGTTTCTTGATATGGATTGCTGACGATCTTGATTTTAATGTCTGCCATCGTTCAACTACCTTTGTAGGTCAGGTGTGGGAATATGCCGCCTTCATCATAGGATAGCCACTCGTGCGGACACCTCTTTATTCGCTCAGCGGCATCTCAGCGGTGCCATTTATTTGGCAAGATCCTCGCCATCGCCGTGCTGTTTCCAGCCATCCGCCGCGCAAAGCCCGTCGCCTAATCACAACCTAGGAGAGGGTCGGGGTAGCTAAAACAGCCCCGTCCCAAATTAGCTATCCCGCCGGGCATACAATGTATGTCGTTGTGTTGAGCTTACCGGGAGGTTGCTATGTGGGCATACGAGACGACGTTCTATCAAATCTATCCGCTGGGCTTTTGTGGAGCTCCGCGCGAAAACGCCGCGCCCGTTGCCGAGGATGAGCTTGCCCAGGCTGCCAACGACGCGCCCAACCCCGATGCCCCCATCATGAAAATCGCCCAATGGGCCGACTACCTGCAGGAACTAGGTATTGGCGCTGTGCTCATCAACCCACCGCTCGAGTCCGATAGCCATGGCTACGACACGCGCAGCCTGCGCCACATCGACCGTCGCCTGGGTGGGGATGCCGACTTTGCCGCCGTGTGCGAGACGCTGCATGCCCACGGCATCCGCGTGGTGCTCGACGCCGTCTTCAACCACGTCGGTCGCGGCTTTTGGGCCTTCCGCGATGTGCAGGAGCGCAAGTGGGACTCGCCCTACAAGGACTGGTTCCACATCAGCTTTGACGGCGACTCGTGCTACGGCGACGGCTTTTGGTACGAGGGCTGGGAAGGCCATTTTGAGCTCGTGAAGCTCAACCTGCAAAACCCCGCCGTGGTCGATTACCTGCTCGAGTCCGTGCGCCGTTGGGCCGAGGTCTTTGGCGTCGACGGTCTGCGCCTGGACGTCGCCTATATGCTCGACCGCGACTTTATGCGCCGCCTGCACGCCTTTGTCCGTGAGCTCAAACCCGATTTTGTCCTGATCGGCGAGACGCTCCACGGCGACTACAACCAGATCGTCAACGACGAGATGCTCGACTCCTGCACCAACTACGAGTGTTACAAGGGACTGTACTCCAGCTTTAACTCGATCAACATGTTCGAGATCGCCCACTCGCTGCACCGTCAGTTTGGCGGCGACCCGTGGTGCATCTACCGCGGCAAGCACCTGCTGTCGTTTGTCGACAACCACGACGTGCCACGCCTGGCGAGCATCCTTACCGACAAGTCGTGCCTGCGTCCCGCCTATGGCATGCTCTTTGGCATGCCGGGCATCCCGTGCATCTACTATGGCAGCGAGTGGGGAATTGCTGGCGAAAAGGGTGGCCCCGATGGCGACTGGGCGCTGCGCCCTGCGCTCGATGAGCCTGCACCCAACGAGCTGACGGCGTTCGTCACACAGCTTGCGCACCTGCGCTCGGCCGACGACGCGGCGGCACGCGCCCTCAACTACGGTGCCTATCGCAACGTGGTGATCCAGAACAAGCAGCTGCTGTTCGAGCGCGCCTGCGACGACGCGACGGTGCTCGTGGCGGTCAATGCCGTGAACGAGCCTTATACCTTTGGAGCCGGCGAACTCAACGGCTCCTTCGTCGACCTACTTGCCGACGATGCACCCACGGTCGAGCTGACGGGCTCTCTTGAACTTGCGCCCTACGAGGTGCGCTATCTGTTGAGGGCCTAGGTCATGGCGGCGTCAGACGAGGGCTATCAACATATTGAGCATGGGTTTGAACCCGTGTTCGACCAGCACTCGCGCGTTTTGGTGCTCGGGTCGTTTCCCTCGGTGCTTTCGCGCGCCAATGCCTTTTATTACGGCAACCCTCAGAATCGCTTTTGGCGCGTGATGGCCGCGTGCCTTGGTGTGCCTGTACCACCCAACGAGGGCGACCCTTTGGTGGGCGGCGAGCCCGCGACGCTCGACGCCTCTATTGCCGCCAAGCGATCCATGCTGTTGAACGGTGGTGTGGCCCTGTGGGATGTGGTCGAGAGCTGCGACATTAAGGGGTCGAGCGACGCGAGCATCAAAAACGTTGTGCCGGCATATATCGAACGCATCACTGGAGCTGCGCCCATCGAGCGGGTGGTATGCAACGGAGGTACGGCGGGGCGCCTCTATAAGCGCTATCTACAAGAACGCACCGGGCTGCCCGCTGTCGTATTGCCGTCAACTAGTCCCGCTAACGCGGCCTGGCGCCTGGAGCGGCTTGTCGAGCGCTGGCGCGAGGCAGCTGACTGGACCGCACGGTAATCTAGATCCTTGATTGAGCATGGGCACCGAGGCGTTTGATGATGGCATGCCAGATTGGTGCGGGCACGGCGGGCTTGGCGCGCACCATGCCGTCGGCATCGACACTGCCGGCATCGCCGCCGCCAAGCAGCTGCGCATGCTCTATGGAGCAGCCCATGCGTACGGCGCCTACAAGCTTATCCATCGCTTCGGAAAATGGCCGGCGTAAGAGGCCCATACGCGGGGAGTGGCGAAGCGCCGCAATACCGCTGCCGGCACAGATGACAACGCCACCGCACCACGACAGGTCACGAAGACGACAGGCCCGGCGCAGCCGCACGGCGGTTTCGTGTGCCCGTTCGGCGTCCTCGGACCCAGCAAGAACGACGACATAGACGCGTGTCTCTGTATCCCCGAAGCGATCGAGTATCTGCTCGACAGTGATCATCGCCTCATCATCAAATGCATCATCAACAGCGAACACCATGCCATCGACTACACCGGCATCATCCGCCTCCAAGTCGACCGAACGGGGGAGCGCGGTGTCGGAAAGCTGAGCATAGGCGGCGATGGCATCCTGCAGGTCCCAAAGCAAAAACTCAAGATCGGCGCTCTCGGGAATACTGATATATGCAATGGTTTGCAGCGTTTTTGGTACATCGCCGCGTGCAGTTGTCTCCATGCCGCCTCCTTTCCGGTTGGTTTCCGTTTAGGTTACACCGTCTGGTGGCGCGCGGGCGCGCTATCCTAGTGCAACCCTTACGAAAGGAACGCCATGCGTCTACCCATGAACACCTCGCTTGCCACGCTTAAGCCCTCCGGTATCCGCCGGATCAACGCACTCGCCGCCCAGCATCCGGGGTGCATCGCGCTCGCGCTTGGCGAGCCCGATTTTCCCACGCCCGATGTGATTAGCGCCGAGGTGACCGCCGCGCTGGGCCGCGGCGACACGCACTATCCGCCCAACAACGGTCGCCCCGCCCTGCGCGAGGCGCTGTCTACCTACATGGGAGACGCGGGCCTTACGTTTTCGGCCGACGAGGTCATCCTGACCGACGGCGCGACCGAGGCCCTGTCGGCAACATTTATGGCCATGCTCAACCCCGGCGACGAGGTTATTATCCCCACGCCGGCCTTTGGTCTGTACGAGAGCATCGTCGTGGCCAACCACGCCAAAGCGGTCTTTTTGGATACGGAGCCCGCGCAATTTCAGATTGACGAGGACGCGCTTCGCGCCTGCGTGACGCCGGCGACTAAGGCCATCGTCATCTGCACGCCCAACAATCCCACGGGCTGTATCCTCGACGCGGCATCGCTCGACGCCGTGGCACACGTGGCAGAGCAAGCGGGCATCTACGTAATCTGCGACGACGTATATAACCGCCTGGTCTATGTGGATGGCTATGAGCGCTTTGCCCAGCGCCACCCGGAGCTACGCGAGCAGACGGTGGTCATCGAGAGCTTCTCCAAGCCATGGGCTATGACCGGCTGGCGCCTGGGTTGGCTCGCAGCTGCAGCCCCCGTCATCGCCGAGATCGCAAAGGCCCACCAATACTTAGTATCGAGCGCCGTCTCCTTTGAGATGGACGCCGCAGCCCGAGCCCTGACCGTCGACCCAACCCCCATGCTCAAAGTCTACCGAGCTCGCCGCGAACGCGTGCTCGCAGCCTTAGACACCATGGGCCTCGACGTAGTGGAACCAGCCGGCGCCTTCTACGCTTTCCCCAGCATCAAACAATTCGGCCTAACAAGCGAAGACTTCTGCATCAAAGCCATCAAAGAAACCAACGTAGCCCTAGTCCCCGGAGATTGCTTCGGAACCGAAGGCCACATCCGCCTCAGCTACTGCGTAAGCGATGAAAATCTGGACGAAGGCCTCCGCCGCCTGTCCACCTTCGTCTCAACCCTATAGCCCACCGGGACCCAAAACCATCAGCCCACCGACCCAAGCATTATGAGTGGGGCGCGCCGGCCAACGGAAAACCGGGCTGCCCCATAGTTGACGCAGGCCGCGCCGCCGAAGGCCAGGCGCAAGGTTTTCGTAGATTCCGCACGAGCCGAAGGCCACTTAATGTGGCCTTCGTGCGAGCCCAGGACTTGACCGAGCGAAAACCTTGCGCCTGGCCTTCGGCGGAGCGTGCCGGATGGTGGAATTGTGTGCAGCCCGGTTTTCCGTTGACCGACGCCGGGGTCCCCGCCATAATACTTTCGGTTCACGCACGAATCCGCTGCCAGAGACAGCCGGTGCAAACGGGCATTGCCCGCGAGCTCAATGGGATATCCCGCCAGCCGAGGTGGTCGAGTAGATATGTCTTCTCGCCCCCGTCGCTCATGCAGCGCGGGGGCTTTCTTTTTGGACATGCCCCCGTCACGTCCTTGTGGCGGACCGTGCCCGGAAAGAATTCGAGGAGGTGTAATTCATGCCCCAGCAGTACAAAATCGACAAGGTTGCAGAGATCGAGTCCCGTATCGCCGAGAATGCCGGTCTGTTCGTCGTCAACTACAACGGTCTGACGGTTAAGCAGGCTCAGGAGCTGCGTCATCAGCTTCGCGAGTGCGGCGCCGAGATGAAGGTCTACAAGAACAACCTGGTCAAGATCGCTCTCAAGAACCAGGAGCAGCCCGAGCTCGACGAGATCCTCGCCGGCCCCGTCGCTTATGTGTTCTACGAGACCGAGCCGGTCGAGGCCGCTAAGACCCTTAAGGACTTCTCCGCTAAGTCCAAGGGCGTCCTTGAGATCAAGGGCGGTATCTCCGACGGCAAGGCCGTTTCCGCTGATGATGTTAAGGCTATCGCCGAGCTGCCCACCAAGGACCAGCTTCTCGGCCAGATCGCCGGTCTCATCTCCGGTTTCGCTCGCGACATCGCTGTCTGCGTCAACGGCGTTTCCTCTGGTCTCGCTCGTTCGATCCAGCAGGTCTCCGAGCAGAAGGCAGCCTAGTCGCTGTTTTCACCCGCGGCGGCAACGCCGCACCCCTGGCGCATTCGCGCCGTGTTTTAACTGATCTCCGTGCACAGACACGGAAACCGAAAGGACTTAGAAATGGCTAAGCTTACCACCGATGAGATCATCGATGCTCTTAAGGAAATGACCCTTCTCGAGGCTTCCGAGCTCGTTAAGGCTATCGAGGACACCTTCGGCGTTTCCGCCGCTGCTCCTGCCGCTGTTGTCGCCGCTCCCGCTGCTGGCGCTGCTGAGGCCGAGGAGAAGACCGAGTTTGACGTCGTGCTCGAGGGCTTCGGCGACAACAAGATCCAGGTCATCAAGGCCGTCCGTGAGCTCACCAACCTTGGCCTGAAGGAGGCCAAGGAGGTCGTCGAGAGCGCTCCCAAGGCTGTTCTCGAGGGCGCCAAGAAGGAGGACGCCGAGGCTGCCAAGGAGAAGCTCGAGGCTGCTGGCGCTGCTGTCACCCTCAAGTAATCAGGCTTTCTCGCCAGATTTCTTTGCAGACGGGGTTCGCATTGCGAGCCCCGTCTTTTTTGTTTTGGCCCCTCATTCCCATTGCTCGGCACGCAGAACACCGCTGTCTTCGCCGTGCCAATCCCGTTACCGCTGGGGCATAAAATTGCACCATTCGAGCAATAATTTGCGTTGACCTGCTGAAGAATTGCGTTTGCCTTACGGCGACGTATGTCTCCGGCGGTAAGATACTTCGGTATCGCAATTTGGTCTGCGGCCGCCGTGCCGCACGCTTGGGGCGCTTTGCGCCTGCGAAAGGATCCTTGAATAATATGAAGGCAATCATCCCCGCCGCCGGTCTAGGCACGCGTTTTCTGCCTGGCACTAAGTGCACGCCCAAAGAGATGCTGCCGGTTCTCGACAAGCCGGTTATCCAGTACGTCGTTGAGGAGGCACTCGACCCCGAGGAGGTCGACGACGCCATCATCGTTACCTCTCCCGGTAAGCCCGAGCTGCTGAGCTACTTCCAGCCCGACCGTTCGCTCGAGAACCTGCTGCGCGAGCGCGGCAAGAACGCCTATGCCGATGCCGTCGCCCACGCTGGCGGTATGCCGGTCGACTTCCGCTATCAGTACGAGCCCAAGGGTCTCGGCCATGCCATTCGCTCGGCGGCCGATGCTGTGGCGGGGGAGAACTTCCTGGTTCTTCTGGGCGACTATGTTGTGCCCAACCATGACATTTGCGACAAGATGCTTGCCGTCTCCAAGGAGCATGGCGGCGCTTCGGTTATCGCTGTTGCCGCGTGTGCTCCCGAGGAGGTCAGCCGCTATGGCGTTATCGCCGGCGAGCGCGTGGGCTCCCTCGAGGGCGCTGAGGGCGTTGGCGATGCCGAGCCTGGCGCCGTGTGGCGTATCGGCGGCTTGGTGGAGAAGCCTGCTCCCGAGGCTGCGCCTTCTAACCTTTACATCGTCGGACGCTATCTGCTGAGCCCGCTGGTCATGGAGCTGCTTGCCGACCAGCAGGCCGGCAAGGGCGGCGAGATCCAGCTGACCGACGCCATGGCCCGTTCGCTCGACCGCGAGGCCATGTACGCCGTCGTCATCGATCCTCTGTCGGGCTACGACACCGGCACGCCTTCTGGCTGGATGGCCACCAACGCCCTTATGGCCGCAAGCGATCCTCGCTTTGCCGATGCCTTCTGGGATGCCATCGACGAGCGCGGCGGCTTGATGCGCAAGTAAACAGCGCTTACGGGTGCGGACTTCGGTCTGCACCCGTTTTTTTGCGAAGTGCCGCTTAGCTCCGGAAAGTGCGACCCACAATTTGGTCGAATTCTGGGATGCGCTTTCCGGCTGAGGACCCTAGCGGAAAGCGCATCCCAGAATATCGGCTCAGGACGGGATACAGTTTCCCAAACGGGGCTCAATCGGAAACTACGACCCAGTTTGAGGCCTCAAAACGGGACGCAGTTTCCGCCCGATCAGCCTTCGCCGCCATTCCGCCATTCAGCGACGCGCATCAGCAACTCTGTTCACAGAAAATATATGAATATATGTTCGATATACGCACATCTACCTGCGTATTTTCTGTCGAAAAACTTTGCTACTCCAAAAACACAATCGCGTCAAGGCTTTTCTTGCCCAACGGTCGGTACCTGATAAACTATTAGGTTGCGATAACTGGCGAAGCTATGCCTCGCCAACCCACCGAGCATTTCCGTGAAGGAGGAAAAACCTGGTGACCTACGCATACACTGCCACTGAGCGCAAGCGCGTCAGCTTCGGGAAAATCCCGGAGGCCATGGAGCTCCCCAACCTTATCTCTGTTCAAAGGGAATCCTTTGAGCGTTTTAAGGACGAGGGCCTTCGTGAGGCGTTTAAGGAATCCAGCCCCATCCAGAGCCAGAACCATGTTCTCGAGGTTACCTTCGGCGAGCATCAGTTTGGCGACCCCGCGCACACCGTCGAGGAGTGCCGCGAGAAGGATATGACCTATCAGGCTCCGCTTCTGACCGACGTCCGTCTCACCAACAAGGAGACCGGCGAGATCAAGGAGCAGCTCGTCTTTATGGGCGACTTCCCCATGATGACCGATCAGGGCACCTTCATCATCAACGGTACCGAGCGTATCGTCGTCTCGCAGCTCGTCCGTTCCCCGGGCGTGTACTTCAGCTCCGAGATGGATTCGGGCAAGCAGATCTACAAGGCTCAGATCATCCCGTCCCGCGGTGCCTGGCTTGAGTTTGAGGTCGACAAGCGCGACCAGCTCATGGTCTCCATCGACCGTAAGCGCAAGCAGAGCGCCACGATGTTCCTGCGCGCCCTTGGCATCGCCGTCACCAACGACGACATCATCGAGCTGCTCGGCAACTCCGATGTGATCAAGCGCACCCTCGAGCGCGATACCGCCCTTACCCGCGAGGATGCTCTTATCGAGATCTACCGTCGCCTGCGCCCGGGCGAGCCTCCCACCGTGGATGCTTCCCGCAGCCTGCTCGAGGGCCTGCTCTTCAACCCGCAGCGCTACGACCTGGCCCGCGTCGGTCGCTACAAGGTCAACAAGAAGCTCAACCTCACTACCGAGGAAGAGGTCACGGTGCTCACCGACGAGGATATCGTCGCGACGCTGCGCTACCTTCTGTCCCTCGCTGCCGGCGAGCAGGGCTTCAAGGTTGACGACATCGACCACTTTGGCAACCGCCGTATTCGCACCGTCGGCGAGCTCGTCGCCAACCAGTTCCGTATCGGCATGAGCCGTATGGAGCGCGTCGTCCGTGAGCGCATGAGCTCCCAGGACATCGACGAGATTACCCCGCAGTCGCTCATCAACATCCGCCCGATCGTGGCCTCCATCAAGGAGTTCTTCGGTTCCTCGCAGCTCTCGCAGTTCATGGACCAGGCGAACCCTCTGACCGGTCTGACCCACAAGCGCCGTCTGTCCGCACTCGGCCCTGGCGGTCTTGCCGGCCACAAGTCGGGCTCCAGCCGCCGCACCAACGTGCCGACGGCCGTCCGCGACGTTCACAACTCGCACTACAGCCGCATGTGCCCGATCGAGACCCCCGAAGGCCCCAACATCGGCCTGATCGGCTCGCTTGCCCTCTACGCCCGCGTCAACGAGTATGGCTTCATCGAGGCCCCGTTCCGCCGCGTCGAGAACGGCGTTGCCACCGACCAGATCGACTGGATGACCGCTGACGAGGAAGAGAAGCACGTTATCGCGCCGGCCAACACGCCGCTCGATCCCAAGACCAACGAGTTCATCACGACCGATGCCGAGGGCAAGATCGTCCGTCCGCATTCCGTGATCGCCCGTACCCGCGACTTCGACGGCTCCTTCGGCGCTCCCGCCGACGTGCCCGTCGAGGACGTCGACTACATGGACGTCTCGCCGCGCCAGATGCTCTCCGTCGCAGCCACGCTGATCCCGTTCCTCGAGCACGACGACGCTAAGCGTACGCTCATGGGCGCCAACATGCAGCGTCAGGCCGTGCCGCTGGTTCACCCCGCCGCTCCCTATGTCGGTACCGGCATGGAGCGTCGCGCCGCCCTGGACTCTGGCGAGGTCACCCTGGCCAAGAACGCCGGCGAGGTCATCTTTGCCGACGCCTCCAAGATTATCGTCAAGCATGCCGGCGGCATGGACGAGTATCACCTGGCCAAGTACCAGCGCTCCAACCAGTCCACCTGCATCAACCACCGCCCGCTCGTGCGCGTCGGCGACACCGTTGAGCAGGGTGAGCCTCTGGCCGACGGTCCTTCGACCGATCACGGCGAGCTCGCACTGGGCCAGAACCTCACCGTTGCCTACATGCCGTGGGAAGGCTTCAACTACGAGGACGGTATCGTCGTGTCTGAGCGCCTGGTGGCCGAGGACCTGCTGACGACCATCAACATTACCCGTCACGAGATCGACGCCCGCGATACCAAGCTCGGCCCCGAGGAGATCACTCGCGAGATCCCGAACCTCTCCGAGGACATGCTTGCCAACCTCGACGAGGACGGCATCATCCGCATCGGCGCTGAGGTCGGCCCTGGCGACATCCTGGTCGGCAAGGTTACCCCTAAGGGCGAGAGCGCTCTGACTGCCGAGGAGCGCCTGCTGCGCGCCATCTTCGGTGCCAAGGCTCACGACGTTCGCGACACTTCCCTTAAGATGCCTCACGGCGCTTACGGCCGTGTCATCGACGTCGTCCGCTTTAGCCGCGAGAACGGCGACGACCTGGCCCCCGGCGTCAACGAGCAGGTGCGCGTCTACGTCGCCCAGCGTCGTAAGATCCAGCAGGGCGATAAGATTGCCGGCCGCCACGGCAACAAGGGTGTTATCTGTAACGTTCTGCCGGTCGAGGACATGCCCTACATGGCTGACGGTACCCCGATCGACGTTATCCTCAACCCGCTGGGCGTTCCTTCGCGTATGAACGTCGGTCAGCTGCTCGAGTGCCACCTTGGCTGGGCTGCTGCCTGCGGTTGGGATACCGAGGATGCCGATTCCGACAAATACGTCCCCGGTCCGTTCTTTACCGCGACGCCCGTCTTCGACGGCGCCAAGGAGGACGAGATCGCCGAGGTCATCCGTCGTGCCAACAAGAATATGCTCAACAAGGCCACCGCTGCCTTTGGCGATCACATGCGTCCCGAGTTTGTCACCCAGCTTGACGAGCGCGGAAAGACCCGCCTGTTTGACGGCCGCACCGGCGAGGAGTTCCGCGAGCCCATTACCGTGGGAACGTCCTACATCCTCAAGCTCGGTCACATGGTCGACGACAAGATCCACGCCCGTTCGACTGGCCCTTACAGCCTGGTTACCCAGCAGCCGCTGGGCGGCAAGGCCCAGTTCGGCGGCCAGCGCTTCGGCGAGATGGAAGTTTGGGCACTGTACGCATACGGTGCTTCCAACGTCCTGCAGGAGATCCTGACCGTCAAGTCCGACGATACCGTGGGCCGCGTCAAGACCTACGAGTCCATCGTCAAGGGCGAGAACGTCCCGGTTCCGGGTATCCCCGAGTCCTTCAAGGTTCTCGTCAAGGAGATCCGTTCCCTCGCACTGGACATCGAGCCCATGCGCGATGCCGACGAGGACGCCTCCGCCCCCGTGACCGCCGAGGAGACCTCTGCCCTCGATGACCTGGCTGCGCTCGCCGGCGTTGACGCCGACGTCGAGGCCCAGGATGCCGAGACCGCCGAGGCACCCGAGGCTGTCGCCGCCACGACCACTGATAAGGAGTAGTTGACTGTGGCAGATTTCGAAGCTACTGAATTTGACTCGGTAAAGATCTCCCTTGCCTCCGCCGACCAGATCCGTTCCTGGTCGCACGGTGAGGTCAAGAAGCCGGAGACCATCAATTACCGTACCCTCAAGCCCGAGAAGGACGGCCTGTTCTGCGAGAAGATCTTCGGTCCCGCCAAGGACTGGGAGTGCTCCTGCGGCAAGTACAAGGGCATCCGCTTTAAGGGCATCGTCTGCGAGCGCTGCGGCGTCGAGGTCACCTCGGCCAAGGTGCGTCGCGACCGCATGGGCCATATCGAGCTCGCCGCTCCCGTTTCCCACATCTGGTACTTCAAGAGCCCCACGAGCTTCCCGATGAGCCGTATGCTCGACATCAAGTCCAAGGACCTCGAGAAGGTTCTGTACTTTGCCAGCTACATCATCACCGAGGTCGACTACGAGGCTCGCGAGGCCGACGCTGACGACCTGCGTGAGGAGCTCGCCGCCGATCTGGAAGAGATCGATGCCGAGTGCGCCCGCCAGATCGAGTCCCTCAAGGAGCAGGGCAACCCCGAGAACTTTGACGAGTTCTCCGACGAGGAGCCGCTGACCCCCGAGGAGATCGCCTCCGGCATCGTCGACATCGAGGAAGAGTGCAAGGACGAGAAGCAGCTCCGCACGGACGCCTTCAACGCCTTCATGAAGCTCACCGAGCGCGACCTCATCTCCGATGAGCCGCTGTTCCGCGAGATGACCCGTTACTACTCCATGTACTTCAAGGGTGGCATGGGTGCCGAGGCCGTCCGCGACCTGCTCGCTGCCATCGACCTCCCCTCCGAGGCCGAGAAGCTCAAGGCCATCATCGCCGACGAGGACTCCCAGAAGCAGAAGCGCGAGAAGGCCGTCAAGCGCCTCGAGGTCGTTGACGCCTTCCTGAAGGGCGGCAACAGCCCCGCGAACATGATTCTGGATGTCATCCCGGTCATTCCGCCCGATCTGCGCCCGATGGTCCAGCTCGACGGCGGCCGCTTCGCCGCGTCCGACCTCAACGACCTGTATCGTCGCGTGATCAACCGTAACAACCGACTCAAGCGCCTGCTCGACCTGGACGCCCCTGCGATCATCGTGAACAACGAGAAGCGCATGCTCCAGGAGTCCGTGGACGCCCTGTTCGACAACGGCCGCCGTGGGCGCCCGGTCTCTGGTCGTGGTGGTCGCCCGCTCAAGTCGCTCGCCGAGGCCCTCAAGGGCAAGCAGGGTCGTTTCCGCCAGAACTTGCTGGGCAAGCGTGTCGACTACTCCGGCCGTTCGGTAATCGTTACCGACCCCAAGCTGCTGCTGCACCAGTGCGGTCTGCCCAAGACCATGGCGCTGGAGCTCTTCAAGCCCTTCGTCATGAAGCGCCTGGTCGAGCTTGGCAAGGTCGAGAACATCAAGGGCGCCAAGCGCGCTATCGACCGCGGTGCCACCTTTGTGTGGGACATCCTCGAAGAGGTCATCGACGGCCGTGTCGTGCTGCTCAACCGTGCACCGACCCTGCACCGTCTGTCCATCCAGGCCTTTGAGCCGGTGCTGGTCGAGGGCAAGGCTATCCACCTGCACCCGCTGGTCTGCGCGCCCTTCAACGCCGACTTCGACGGCGACCAGATGTCTGTCCACGTGCCGCTGTCCAGCCAGGCTCAGGCCGAGGCCCGCGTACTCATGCTCTCTGCGAACAACCTGCGCTCGCCGGCATCCGGCAAGCCGGTCAACATCCCCTCGCAGGACATGATCATTGGTGTGTACTACCTGACCCAGGTCCGCGACGGTCTGCCGGGCGAGAACCACGTGTTCTCGAGCTTCGACGACGCGCTGCACGCCTATGACTGCCGCTCCGAGGTCGACATGCAGGCCAAGATTCAGGTCCGTGTGTCCGCCGAGAACGCCAACGTCATCAACGAGGACGGCACCCGTATCTTCCGCGTCAAGAACGGCAAGAACGAGTTCGTCGACTACGATGTCACCGGTAACAAGACCGCACGTTTCGAGACTTCTATCGGCCGCATCATCTTCAACCGCCAGTGCCTGCCCGAAGACTACGAGTTCATGAACTACAAGATGGTCAAGGGCGATGTGGCCAAGCTGGTTGCCGACTGCTGCGATCGTTACCCCGAGGCCAAGGTCGGCCCGATCCTCGACTCTATCAAGTACTCCGGCTTCCACTACGCTACCCGCGCCGGCCTCACCATCTCGGTGTGGGACGCTCTCATCCCTGCCGAGAAGCAGGAGCTGCTCGACCGCGCCCAGGCCAACGTCGACCAGATCAACGAGTACTTCGAGGAGGGCTTCATCAACGAGACGGAGCGCCACATCGAAGTCGTTAACGAGTGGACCGCTTGTACCGATAAGGTCGCAGCGCTCATGCTCGACATGTTCGACGAGGAGAACCCGCTGTACATGATGGCCGACTCCGGCGCCCGTGGTTCTAAGACCCAGCTGCGTCAGCTCGGCGGCATGCGTGGCCTGATGGCAGATATGTCCGGCGAGACGATCGACCTTCCCATTAAGGCGAACTTCCGCGAGGGCCTGCTGCCGCTCGAGTACTTCATTTCGACCTACGGCGCCCGTAAGGGCCTGGTCGATACCGCATCCCACACCTCGGACTCTGGCTACCTGACCCGTCGTCTGGTCGACGTGGCCCAGGACGTCATCGTCCGCGAGGAGGACTGCGGTACGCACGAGGGCGTCACCTACAACCTCATCATTCCCGGCACCACCGACCTCAACACCGATCTTGTCGGCCGTTGCTTTATTGAGGACGTCGTGGCTCCCGATGGCACCGTGCTCTTTGAGCAGGACGGCTATATCGAGAAGGTCGCCGACATCCAGAAGATGGTCGATGCGGGCCTTAAGAAGGTCAAGCTTCGCGCGCTGCTCACCTGCCGCTCCAAGTACGGCGTGTGCCAGAAGTGCTACGGCTGGGATCTTTCCACCCGTCGTCCGGTCGCCATCGGTACCGCAGTCGGCATTATTGCCGCCCAGTCCATCGGCGAGCCCGGTACGCAGCTTACGATGCGTACCATTCACTCCGGCGGCGTCGCTGGCGTCGACGATATTACGCAGGGTCTGCCTACGGTCAGCCGTATGTTCGATATCGTCGGCAACGTCAACGAGAAGATCCTGGGTCGCGAGGCCGAGCTGGCTCCGTACTCCGGCCACCTCTCGATTAAGCCCGAGAAGTCCGAGTACGTGCTGACGCTCACCGACTCCGAGGATCACACCCGTGTCCTCGACGAGCGTCGCGTCCCCGCTTCGGTGCGCTTTATGCCCGAGATCGAGGACGGCTGCGAGGTTCGCGCCGGCGACCAGATCACCAAGGGCTTCGTCAACTTCCGCAACCTGCGCAAGCTGACCGACATCGAGTCGACGATGCACACCTTCGTCGAGAGCGTCAAGGACGTCTACACCAGCCAGGGCGTCGACCTGAACGACAAGCACATCGAGGTGCTCGCACGTCAGATGCTGCGTCGCGTTCAGATCACCAACCCCGGCGACTCCAAGTACCTGCTTGGTCAGTACGTCGACCGCTACGAGTTCGCCGACGAGGTCGAGCGCGTTGCCCGTCTGGGCGGTCAGGCTCCCGTGGCTGAGCCCGTCATCTTGGGTACGCTCAAGGTTGCGTCCAACATCGACTCCTGGCTGTCGAGCGCTTCGTTCATCCGTACCGCCGGCGTCCTTACCGAGGCTGCTATTGAGGGCAAGGTCGACCACCTGCTCGACCTTAAGTCCAACGTCATCGTCGGTAAGAAGATCCCGGCTGGTACCGGCCTCAAGCCGTACGCTAACGCCAAGCTGACGTATCGCACGGCCGACGGCTACGTGGACATCGATGGTCCGGCTTCGCCCAACGCCAAGTCGCTGCCCGAGTGGGCTCCCGTGGAGCTCAAGGACCTGGACGAGCGGCTCCCACAGCAGCTCGACTGGGCCGGCTACGACGAGTTTGGCGGTGCTGACGGTTCGTTCACCCGCAACGGCCACACCATCTCCGCCGAGAAGGCTCGCCTGTACCTGTTCGACGACCTGGGTGTGTCGCAGCGCTGGACCAACAAGTTCAGCGAGGTCGGCATCGAGACGGTCGGCGACCTGGTTGGCAAGTCCGAGGAGGATCTGCTGCGCATCGATGGCATCGGTGCCAAGGCGATCGAGGAGCTCCGTGACGGCCTCGAGGCCCACGACCTGCTCTACATCCTCGAGAACAACGACGACGTTGCCGACGAGGAAGACCTTTCGCAGCTGCTGCAGATGGTCTTTAGCCCCGACGGTCCGGACGACATCCTGCTGGGCACCTCCGCTCCGACGCATCACGCCGATGCCGACGAGGAGCTCCTGGGCGCCCCGATCGACGACAAGAAGGCTTCCGCCAACGGTGCCATCAACGAGGACATGGCTTCCCTCGACGAGCTGCTCAACCAGCTCGTGGATACCGACGACGCCGAAGAGGCCAAGGACAACGACGGGGAGTAATTTCCCAGTACGTTAACCGCCCTTCCAAAGACCCGCTTCCCAACAGGGGAGCGGGTCTTATTTGTTGAGGAACGTTGCCCTGACGAGCACGTAGGATTCCCGGTCCAGGCGGCCCAGGGGTTAAGTTTGTCGCGAGTTCCGCACGAGCCGGAGGCCACTTAATGTGGCCTCCGTGCGAGCCAGGACTGTAGAGCAGCAAACTTAACCCCTGGGCCGCCCGGACCGGGAATCCGCCCTCGCGCACAGGAGGGGATTCCTTTTGTGTAGGCTTTGCGGAAATGTGGCTATTTTAGGATACGCCCGGCGGCGTGGTCTGTTGACGACACAGCTAACGGCACGTATCCTATCGAACTGCGTGTTTCGTAGGGGGATGCTGACCCCTCGATTCAAGCCGTTGCACTTTACAGAAAGCTGGAATCATTCGAGAAGGAGTACGCTTTGCCTACTATTAACCAGCTGGTTCGCCAGGGCCGTCGTTCCGCGCCCAAGAAGTCCAAGAACGCTGCTCTGCAGCACAACTCCCAGAAGCGCGGCGTGTGCACCCGCGTCTTCACCACGAGCCCCAAGAAGCCGAACTCGGCTCTTCGTAAGGTTGCCCGTGTTCGCCTCGTCAACGGCATCGAAGTTACTGCTTACATTCCGGGTGAGGGCCACAACCTGCAGGAGCACTCCATCGTGCTCGTCCGCGGCGGTCGTGTTCGTGACCTCCCTGGTGTCCGTTATCACGTCATCCGTGGCGCCTACGATGCTGCTCCGGTCCAGAACCGTATGCAGGCCCGTTCCAAGTACGGTGCTAAGCGCCCCAAGGCCAAATAAGCCAGATAACGTTTTGATACTTTCGCCGTGTGCCGCCTAAGCGCCGCACGGTAGACACTTAAGGAGATTTCACATGCCGCGTCGTGCAGCAGCTAATCGTCGTGAGGTTCAGCCTGACGCCGTTTACAACAACCGCCTGGTGACTCAGCTCATCAACAAGGTCCTTCTTGACGGCAAGAAGGCCACCGCTGAGCGCATCGTTTACACCGCTTTCGAGATCGTTGCCGAGAAGTCCGAGGGTGGCGACGCTCTCGCTACCTTCAAGAAGGCTATGGACAACGTCAAGCCCACGCTCGAGGTTAAGCCCAAGCGTGTCGGTGGCGCTACCTATCAGGTCCCGATGGAGGTCAACTCCCGTCGTTCCACCGCTCTGGGCATCCGCTGGATCGTCAACTTCTCCCGCGCCCGCAAGGAGAAGACCATGGCTGAGCGTCTCGCAAACGAGATTCTGGACGCTTCCAACGGCCTGGGCGCTTCCGTCAAGAAGCGTGAGGACGTCTTCAAGATGGCCGAGGCCAACCGCGCGTTCTCTCACTATCGTTGGTAAGTTAAGGTAAGGAACTAACATGGCTAAGGCTAAGCACAAGCTTTCCGATACCCGTAACATCGGCATCATGGCCCACATCGATGCCGGTAAGACCACCACGACCGAGCGTATTCTTTACTACACCGGTAAGACCCACAAGATCGGTGAGGTCCATGAGGGCGCTGCCACCATGGACTGGATGGTTCAGGAGCAGGAGCGCGGCGTAACCATTACCTCCGCTGCTACCACGTGCTTCTGGAACAAGGACGGTAAGGACTACCGCATCCAGATCATCGACACCCCGGGCCACGTTGACTTCACCGCCGAGGTCGAGCGCTGCCTGCGCGTCCTCGATGGCGCTGTCGCCGTCTTCGACGCCGTTGCCGGCGTCCAGCCCCAGTCTGAGACCGTTTGGCGTCAGGCTTCTACCTTCAACGTTCCCCGCATCGCCTTCATCAACAAGTATGACCGCGTGGGCGCTGACTTCTTCAACGCTATCGAGACCATGAAGGATCGTCTCGACGCTAACGCCGTGGCCGCTCAGGTCCCGATGGGCGCCGAGGACAACTTCTGGGGCGTCATCGACCTGGTCACCATGACTGCATGGGACTTCAAGGCCGACGAGAAGGGCATGACCTACCCCGAGCCGATGGATGAGATCCCGGCTGAGTTCGCCGACATCGCTGCCACCAAGCGCGAGGAGCTCCTCGACGCCGCTGCCAGCTTTGACGACGAGCTCATGGAGAAGATCCTCATGGAGGAGGACTTCACCGTCGAGGAGCTCAAGGCTGCTCTGCGCAAGGGCGTTCTGGCCAACGAGCTCAACCTCGTCTTTGTGGGCTCCGCCTACAAGAACAAGGGCGTTCAGGAGCTGCTCGACGCTGTCGTCGACTACCTGCCCAGCCCCCTCGACGTTGAGGCCGTCACCGGTACCGATCCGGAAACCGGCGAGGAGATCGTGCGTCATCCCTCCTTCGACGAGCCCTTCTCCGGCCTGGTCTTCAAGATCATGACCGACCCGTTCGTCGGTAAGCTCACCTACGTCCGCGTTTATTCCGGTCGCGCCGAGTCCGGCTCCTACGTGGTCAACGCCTCCAACGGTCAGCGCGAGCGCCTCGGCCGCATCCTCGAGATGAACGCCGCCGAGCGTATCGACCGTGACGACGCTTGCGCCGGTGACATCGTCGCCTGCGTCGGCTTCAAGAACTCCACCACCGGTGACACCCTGTGCGCCGAGGGCAAGGAGATCGTCCTCGAGAAGATCGAGTTCGCTAAGCCCGTTATCGACGTTGCCATCGAGCCCAAGACCAAGGCCGAGCAGGACAAGATGTCCCTGGCTCTGACCAAGCTCGCCGAGGAGGATCCGACCTTCACGGTGTCCACCAACCACGAGACCGGCCAGACCATCATCGCCGGCATGGGCGAGCTGCACCTCGAGATCATCGTTGACCGTCTGCTCCGTGAGTTCAAGGTTGACGCTAACGTCGGTAAGCCCCAGGTTGCCTACCGCGAGACCGCTGGTCACGACGTCGAGAGGGCTGAGGGCAAGTTCGTCCGTCAGTCCGGCGGTCGCGGTCAGTACGGCCACGCCGTCATCAAGCTCGAGAAGATGGAGGAGGGCTTCGGCTACGAGTTCGTCAACGCTATCGTCGGCGGCGTCGTGCCCAAGGAGTACATCCCGTCCATCGACAAGGGCATCCAGGAGGCCCTGAACACCGGTGTTATCGCCGGCTTCCCGGTCCTCGACGTTAAGGTCACCCTGTTCGACGGTTCTTACCACGAGGTCGACTCCTCCGAGGCCGCCTTCAAGATCGCCGGTTCCATGGCTATCAAGGACGCCCTCAAGAAGTCCGATCCGCAGCTGCTCGAGCCGATCATGGCTGTCGAGGTCGAGACCCCCGAGCAGTACATGGGCGACGTTATGGGCAACCTCTCCGGTCGCCGCGGCAAGATCGAGGGCATGGAGGATCGCAAGAACACCAAGCTCATCCGTGCCAAGGTGCCGCTGGGCGAGATGTTCGGTTACGCTACCGACCTTCGCTCCCAGACCCAGGGCCGTGCATCCTACACGATGCAGTTCGACTCTTATGAGCCTGCGCCCAAGTCCATCGTGGACGAGGTCATGAGCAAGAACGCCTAAGTTCGAGCTCCCTGTTACGTAATCCGCGAGAACATCTCTCGCACTCTTTGGAGGTTTAAGTTGGCTACCCAGAAGATCCGCATTCGCCTCAAGGGCTATGATCACGAGGTCGTCGATCAGTCCGCGAAGCTCATCGTCGAGACCGCTCAGAAGACCGGCGCTCGCGTTTCCGGTCCTGTCCCCCTGCCCACCGAGCGCAACCTCTACACGGTCATCCGCTCGCCGCACAAGGACAAGGACTCCCGTGAGCAGTTCGAGATGCGCACCCACAAGCGCCTCATCGACATCCTCGACCCCACCTCGGGCACCGTTGATTCGCTCATGCGTCTCGACCTCCCCGCCGGCGTCGACATCGACATCAAGCTCTAAGCTTTTTGCTCGATAGTGCGATTTGTAAGGCCGCAGCCCTAAGGGTTGCGGCCTTTCTTTGTATCGATGGGGTAAAGGGTCTACACTACTGAGCTATTCGACAAACGAGTGTATGAGTAAAACTGTTGGGGGCAGATATAGATGGTCGAGTGGATCGTTCGTCGTGCGCAGGGCGACCGTGCGCGCGTGGGCACGTTGGCGGGCGTGGTGTGTATTCTCGCCAATGTGGCACTATGCGCTGCGAAGGGTGCAATTGGCGTGCTGTCGGGATCGGTTTCGATTGTGGCGGACGCCATGAACAACCTGTCCGACGCCAGCTCAAACATCGTGAGCGTGCTTGGCTTTAAGCTGGCGGGCAAGCCGGCAGACCCCGAGCATCCTTACGGCCATGGCCGCTACGAGTATCTCTCGGGTCTGGTCGTGGCGGCGCTCGTGCTGCTCATCGGCCTCGAACTGGTGAAGTCCTCGTTTGAGCGCATCGTCCACCCCGAACCCGTCGAGTTCTCGCTTGCCCTGGTGGCAGTCTTGGCGCTTTCGATGGTTGTTAAGCTGTGGATGGCGGCCCTCAACCAAAAGCTCGGTGACCGTATTGAGTCTGAGACGCTGCATGCGACCGCGCAAGATTCCAAGAACGATGTCCTTGCCACTGGCGCCGTGTTAGCGTGCGCAATTGTTTCGCAGGTGACGCATGTCAATCTTGATGCTTGGGTCGGCCTTGCCGTTGGCGCCTATATTGGCTGGAGCGGTTTTGAGCTCATCCAGGATACGGTGAGCCCGCTTTTGGGTCAGGCGCCCGATCCCAAACTGGTCGAATATATTCGCGGCAAGATCATGAGCTACCCTGGCGTTTTGGGCGTTCATGACCTAATGGTTCACGACTACGGCCCGGGCAGGAAGTTCGCAAGCGCTCACGCCGAGATGGCGGCCGAGGCCAGCCCGCTGGAAAGTCACGACACGCTCGACAACATTGAACAGGCATTTAGGGACGAAGACGACATGATTGTCACGCTTCACTACGATCCCATCGTGACCGATGACCCCAAGGTGGCGAGCATGCGCTTGCGCATTCACGCCATGGCCCAACAGATCGATAGCCGCCTTTCGATTCATGACCTGCGCTGTGTGCCGGGTCCTACGCACACCAACGTGATCTTTGACTGCGTGCGTCCCTCGGATTTGGGCATGGGGTCCGATGAGCTCAAGCACGCGTTGGCCCAGAGGGTCGAATCGGAATTTCCCAAGTCGATTGCCAAGATTACGATCGACGATGACTACGTAGGGCATACCCACGAGTAGGTCTGCGCCGGCAAAGCACGTTATACAGAAGGGGAGAATATGAAGAGGCTGTATCTGCTCCGCCACGGCCAGACGGAATTCAACGTAAAAAAGCTCGTCCAGGGTCGCTGTGATTCACCGCTTACCGATTTGGGCCGTCAACAGGCCCAAGCGGCAGCCGAATGGCTCAAAGCCCACGGCGTCGTCCCCGACAAAGTGGTCTCATCGCCTTTAGGCCGAGCCATGGACACGGCAAGTCTCGTCGCATGCGAGATCCTCGGTCCGGATGCTACTGTCGAGCCCTGCGAAGGCATCATCGAGCGCGGCTATGGGACCTTCGAGGAAGGCCCGCACGACGCATTGCCTACCGACGTTTGGGATCCGGGCGAGGATTTGGTCCCCTTTGGAGGAGAAGGAAGCAAAGCGCTGCAAGAACGCATGGTAGACACCCTCACCAATCTCATGGGCGCCGAGGGCATCGAAACCCTCCTAGCAGTAAGCCACGGCAGCGCCAGCCGCCAATTCATCAAGGCTGCAGCTCCAGAGGGCTTCGAGCTCCCAGCAAAACTCCCCAACTGCGCCATTATGATCTTCGATTTCGACGATGCGCGAGAAGAGGACGATACGCCCCAATGCAAGTTCACCTTGCAGCAAATTGTGGATCCCCAACAAAGTCATTAGCTGAGCGAGCAGAGTTAAGCAGACATCAACGTGTCGTTCCCAGTGTGCGGCGGAGGGGGCGGGCCTGAGACATATTAAGGTTGTCGCGAGTTCCGCACGCAAAGGAAAGCACTAAATGTGCTTTCCGTCTTGCGCAGGACTGTAGAGCAGCAAACTTAATATATTTCGCCGCCCCTCTGCCAAGCCCAGGCGACTCCACGCACTTTACCTGCGTAAACAATGTGAGTGAAATATGAATCTCGATGGATACGCCCGCAGCCGTGTATACTAAACAGCTGTGTGAAACCAGGGGAGTATTCTGGCTGGACAAAATGCCTGCTTAATAGGGTTGTCAGGTAGTCCGGACGCAATACAAGGCTGGGGAGCACGTTGTGTAAGTAGTGGTCCTCTAGGGGCGTACGCTCGGTGGTGTACGCATTGTCCCAAGACCACGCGAGAGTTGGGATCATATCTTGATCAGCATGATTCTCGGCCGCAAGATTGGCATGACCCAGGTTTGGGACGAGAACGACAACGTCGTTCCCGTCACGGTCATCCAGGCTGGCCCCTGCGCTGTCTCGCAGGTTAAAACTCAGGCAACCGACGGCTATGACGCCGTCCAGATCGGTTTCGGCGACATCAAGGCCAAGAACGTGAACAAGCCCATGGCTGGTCACTTCGCCAAGGCCGGCGTCGAGCCTGTCCGCTTCCTTCGTGAGGTCCGCGTCGAGAACGGCGAGGAGCACAAGGTCGGCGAGGTCGTCACCGTCGCTGATTTCGCTGATGTCGAGAAGGTCGACGTCATCGGTACCTCCAAGGGTAAGGGCTTCCAGGGTCGCATCAAGCGCTGGGGTCAGCGCCGCGGTCCTATGACGCATGGTTCTCACTTCCAGCGTCACCCCGGTTCTATCGGTCAGTGCGCCTATCCTGCGCGCGTCCTCAAGGGCGTCAAGATGGCCGGCCACATGGGTAACGAGCGCGTTACCGTCAAGAACCTTTCCGTTGTCCGCATCGATGCCGAGCAGAACCTCATCTTGGTCAAGGGCGCTGTCCCGGGTGCCAAGAATGGTCTCGTCGCCATCCGTATGGCCTAAGGGCCCAGCCCATTTAGCCCAGCGTCATACCAAGGAGAACACTTAAATGGCAAAGTTTGAAGTAAAGAACAGCGAGGGCAAGAAGGTCGCCGAGGCCGAGCTCGCCGCTGAGGTGTACGGCATCGAGCCGAACATCCACGTTATGCACCACATCGTCAAGTGCCAGATGGCCTCTTGGCGTCAGGGCACCCAGTCCGCTAAGGGCCGCTCTGAGGTTTCCGGTGGCGGCAAGAAGCCTTGGCGTCAGAAGGGCACCGGTCGTGCCCGCCAGGGTTCCATCCGTGCTGCCCAGTGGCGTCACGGTGGCGTTGTCTTCGCCCCCAAGCCCCGTTCCTACGCTAAGCGTATGAACAACAAGGAGGTCAAGCTGGCTATGCGCTCTGCGCTGTCCGCCAAGCTGGCCGATGGCGAGCTCGTGCTCGTCGACGACTACGGCTTCGAGAAGCCTTCCACCAAGGCTGCCGTTGCCATGCTCAAGGCTCTTGGCCTTGAGGGCAAGCGTCTGACCATCATCGTTCGCGATGAGGACGTCAACGCCTACCTGTCGTTCCGCAACATTCCCAAGACGTTCATCATCACTGCCGACGAGGCCAACACCTATGATCTCGTCAACAACAACGCTGTGCTGATGCCCGCCGACATCGCCGCTCACTTCGGGGAGGTGCTTGCATAAATGACCGCCCACGAGATCATCATCCGTCCGATCGTGTCCGAGCGTTCCTTCTCCGGCATGGAGCAGAACAAGTACACGTTCGAGGTCGCCAAGGATGCTAACAAGTATCAGATCAAGGACGCTGTCGAGGAGATCTTCGGCGTCAAGGTCGTTCGCGTGAACACCCTGACGGTCAAGCCCAAGACCAAGCGCGTGCGCTATGTCGCCGGCAAGACCCGTTCTTGGAAGAAGGCCATCGTTACGCTGGCCGAGGGCGACACCATCGAGGTCTTTGGCAACCAGGCCTAAGACTCGCTGCTGTTGAGTGAGCTCATGCCTCCCAAATAGGGGAGGCGAGAGCTCAAGGTTTTGGGCGTATAAAATGGACACGCCCGGAACCGTGTATACGTCCGGTGTCATCGCACCCGAGGCAGAACCTCGAATCCCTGTCTGCGATGGCTAACGGATACCTATTGAAAGGGATTGTAATGGCTGTAAAGCACCTTAAGCCGACCTCCGCTGGTAGGCGTTGGCAGACGATCTCCGACTTCTCTGAGATCACCTGCACCAAGCCCGAGAAGTCTCTTCTCGAGCCCCTGCCCAAGAAGGCCGGTCGTAACAACAACGGCCGCATCACCACCCGCCACCAGGGCGGCGGCGTGAAGCGTCGTTGCCGCGTGATCGACTTCAAACGCAACAAGGACGGCGTGCCCGCCAAGGTTGCCACGATCGAGTACGATCCGAACCGTTCCGCTCGCATCGCTCTGCTGCACTATGCTGACGGTGAGAAGCGCTACATCCTGGCCCCCAAGGGCCTCGAGGTCGGTCAGACCGTCATGTCCGGTTCTGACGCCGACATCAAGCCGGGCAACGCTCTGCCCCTCGCCGACATCCCCGTCGGTACGCTCATCCACGCCGTCGAGTTCCAGCCGGGCAAGGGCGCCGCTATCGCCCGTTCCGCCGGTAACTCCTGCCAGCTGATGGGTAAGGAGGGCAAGTACGCCATCGTCCGTATGCCTTCCTCCGAGATGCGCCGCATCCTCGTTACCTGCCGCGCCACCGTCGGTGAGGTCGGCAACGCCGATCACGCCAACATCGTCATCGGCAAGGCCGGCCGTAAGCGTCACATGAACGTGCGCCCGACCGTCCGCGGTACCGTTATGAACCCTGTCGACCACCCGCACGGCGGTGGCGAGGGCAAGAACCACACCTCTGGTCGTCCCTCTGTTACCCCCTGGGGTAAGCCGACGAAGGGCCTTCGTACGCGCAAGAAGAAGAAGGTCTCGAACCAGCACATCATTCGTCGCCGTAAGAAGTAATTTCGGATACCGAGTTTTAGGAGAAAGCACTTATGAGCAGAAGTCTCAAAAAGGGCCCGTTCGTGGAGACTCGCCTTCTCTCGCGTATCACCGCGATGAACGAGGCTGGCAAGAAGGACGTCGTGAAGACCTGGTCCCGCGCGTCCACCATCTTCCCCGAGATGGTTGGTCACACCATCGCCGTCCACGACGGCCGCAAGCATGTGCCCGTGTATGTTACCGAGTCCATGGTTGGTCACAAGCTCGGCGAGTTTGCGCCGACTCGTACGTTCCGTGGCCACAAGGCCAAATAGGGGGTTAACCGTAAATGGCAACTAAGTCTATTGAAACTGAGGCCACCGAGGTTCGCGCCGTCGCTAAGTACGTGCGTGTTTCCCCCAGCAAGGCCCGCCTGGTGGTCGATCTGATCCGCCGCAAGCCTGTCGCTCAGGCCTTCGACATCCTCCACTTCTGCGACCGCGCCGTCGCCGTGGATGTCGAGAAGGTTCTCCGTTCCGCCGTTGCGAACGCCGAGAACAACAACGGTCTGCGTGCCGACAACCTGGTTGTCGCTGCTGCCTATGTTGACGAGGGTCCGACGCTTAAGCGCATCCGTCCCCGCGCCAAGGGTTCCGCTTCTCGCATTCTGAAGCGTACTTCCCACATCACCGTCGTCGTTGCTCCTCGAAAGGAGGCGTAAAGCTGTATGGGTCAGAAAGTCTACCCCACCGGCTTCCGTCTTGGCATCACCGAGAACTGGCGCTCCCGCTGGTTCGCAGAGAAGGATTACGCTAAGACCCTCGGTAACGATCTCGAGATCCGCAAGTACCTCGAGAAGCGTCTCTCCCGCGCAGCTGTCTCCCGCGTCGAGATCGAGCGCGCTGGCGACAAGGTGAAGGTCATCATCTTCACCGCTCGCCCCGGCGTTGTCATCGGTAAGAAGGGTGCCGAGATCGATACCCTCCGCACCGAGCTCGAGAAGGTCGCTGGCGTCTCCAAGGGCCAGCTCTCCGTCGACGTTGTCGAGATCAAGCGCCCCGAGCTCGACGCCAACCTCGTTGCTCAGTCTATCGCTGAGCAGCTCGAGGGCCGCGTTGCCTTCCGTCGCGCCATGCGCAAGGCTGTCCAGTCCGCCCGCAAGGCCGGCGCCAAGGGCATCCGTATCCAGTGTTCCGGTCGTCTCGGCGGTGCCGAGATGGGCCGTCGTGAGTGGTACCGTGAGGGTCGCGTGCCTCTGCACACCCTCCGTGCCAAGATCGACTACGGCACGGCTGTCGCCAGCACCACCATGGGTGCCTGCGGCGTGAAGGTCTGGATCTACCTGGGCGAGAAGCTCCCGGGCCAGCCTGTTCCCAACCCTGCACTCGAGGGCTCTTCCCGTCCTCGTCGTCGTAACTCCGAGAGGAGGGGTCAGTAGTGCTTGCCCCTAAGCGTATTCTTCACCGCAAGGTGCAGCGTGGCTCCATGAAGGGCCAGGCCAAGGGTAATACCGAGCTGCATTTCGGCGAGTTTGGTATCCAGGCTCTCGAGGCCCATTGGATCACCAACCGTCAGATCGAGGCCGCTCGTGTTGCCATGACCCGCTACATGAAGCGTGGCGGTCGTGTCTACATCACGATCTTCCCCGATAAGCCCATCACTAAGAAGCCTGCCGAGACTCGCATGGGTTCTGGTAAGGGTAACCCCGAGGAGTGGGTGGCCGTCGTCAAGCCCGGCCGCATCATGTTCGAGGTCAAGGGCGTGCCCGAGGAGGTCGCTCGCGAGGCTCTGCGTCTGGCGCAGCACAAGCTCCCCATCAAGACCAAGATCGTCGCTAAGCCTGCCGCTACAGAGACGGCCGAGGAGGAGAACTAATGAAGCCCGCAGAGATTCGTGAGCTCTCGGACGCTCAGCTCGTTGAGAAGCTGAAGGAAATGCGCGCCGAGCTCTTTAACCTTCGTTTCCAGATGGCCACCAGCCAGCTGGACAACACCGCTCGCGTCAACACCGTGAAGAAGGACATCGCTCGCGTCCTCACGGAGCAGCGCGCCCGCGAGATCGCAGCGGAGAAGTCCGCTGTCGCCGAGTAGGACCTAAGGAGAGAACATGACTGATTCGCGTAACTCGCGTAAGGTCCGTACGGGTGTCGTTACCTCCGTCTCCGGTGCCAAGACCATCGTTGTCACCATCACCGAGCGCAAGCGTCACCCCAAGTACGGCAAGATGATGACCAGCTCCAAGAAGCTGCACGCTCACGACGAGGAGTGCACGGCTGGCGTGGGCGACACCGTCCGCGTTATGGAGACCCGTCCTATGTCCAAGATGAAGCGTTGGCGCCTCATCGAGGTCGTCGAGCGCGCTAAATAAGCAGTCGCTCTTACGACTTGTACGTTTCCGAAGATGTGCGTATGCCTGGCTTGCATACCACGGGCCGTATAAAGGCTGCGCACCTCTCTTCGGTTCTTAGTTCGGAGGAACATCTACCATGATTCAGATGCAAACCATGCTGAACGTCGCCGACAACTCCGGCGCTCGCAAGATTCGCTGCATCAAGGTGCTTGGCGGTTCCAAGCGTCGTTATGCAGGCATCGGCGATGTGTTCATCGGTGCTGTCCAGGAGGCTACCCCTGGCGCCAACGTCAAGAAGAAGGACGTTGTCCGTTGCGTCGTCGTTCGCACCGTTAAGGAGATCCGCCGCAAGGATGGCTCCTACATTCGCTTTGATGATAACGCCTGCGTTGTCATCAACAACGATGGTTCGCCCGTCGGCACCCGTATCTTCGGGCCCGTCGCTCGCGAGCTTCGTGACAAGAAGTACATGAAGATCGTCTCGCTCGCTCCCGAGACCCTGTAGTTAGGGGAGATATATGTATATCAAGAAGGGCGATAAGGTCCAGGTTCTCTCTGGTAAGGATCGCGGCAAGCAGGGCGTTGTCCTGCGTGCTCTCCCCGCCGAGAACAAGGTCGTTGTCGAGGGCGTTTCGGTCGTCAAGAAGGCCGTCAAGCCCAACGCTGCCAACCAGCAGGGCGGCATCGTTTCGCAGGAGGCTCCTATCGATGCCTCCAACGTCAATCTCGTTTGCCCCGAGTGCGGTAAGGTTACCCGCGTCGGTCACGAGAAGGACGGCAAGAACAAGCTGCGCGTCTGCAAGAAGTGCGGCCACAAGTTCTAAGCTGCCCGCAACATCTAAGTTGCTAGCAAAGGCCCGGATGCCACGGCACCCGGGCCTTTTTCTATCCCTACTCATTGGGGACAGACTCATTGGGGACAGACATAAATGACTAGTCGTTGGGGACGTTCTTAAACGGCTAGTTGATGGGGACAGTCTTGCCACGAAAGCGTCGTACGGGGAACGCCCCCAGGTTTCGGCAGCCTGGGACAGTCCCTATGTGCCGGCAGTTAGGGATGGTCTTTTGATGTCTGATGCCCCTAGGGGGCAGAGTAAGACAGCCTGCTTTCCTTTAGGGGTTTTGGTGTTCCGCCTTTTTCTGCATCATAACGATCGATGCATGCGTATTTACGCGCAGAGTCTTGCGCGATAATGCGCATAGCCGCGCAAATATCTGCTAATTATGGTTTAATAATAACCGATAAACAAATAAACACGCAAATACAAGCAAATGCGCGCATATTTGTGCGAATATAAGGCTGTTGGAAATGAAGAACTTCCGGTGACTCAGGAGGCACATGATGACAGATTCCAAACAGGCCCCGCTCGACGCCGAAGCAGCCGCTAAGGCGGCGTTTGCCTCGGTCCAGGATCAGCCGTTCCCTAACGACATCTTTACGGCTCCCGAGCTTCGCTGGGCCGTGATCGGATGCGGCGTTATCGCCAACCAGATGGCCCAGTCTCTCGCCCTTGCCGGCCGCAAGCTTGCGGGCGTCGCCAACCGTACGCTTTCCAAGGCCCAGGCTTTTGCCGAGCAGTATGGCGTCGAGAAGGTGTACGAGACGGTTGAGGACCTCTACGCCGATCCCGACATCGACGCCGTTTATATCACCACGCCGCATAACACGCATATCACCTACCTGCGCGCCGCTCTGGCAGCTGGCAAGCACGTGCTCTGCGAGAAGGCCATCACCCTCAACTCCGCCGAGCTCGACGAAGCGCGTGCCATTGCCGACGAGCATAACGTGGTTCTTATGGACGCCACCACGGTGCTCCACATGCCCTTGTATCGGGAGCTGCGCCGCCGCATGGATGCCGGCGAGTTTGGCCGCATGAACCTCGCTCAGCTCAACTTTGGCAGCTACAAGGAATACGGCGACCTGACCAACCGTTTCTACAATCGCAACCTTGCTGGCGGTGCCATGCTCGATATTGGCGTGTATGCCCTGTCCGTCATGCGCCTCTTTATGGCAAGCCAGCCTGTTGAGGTCGTTTCGCTCGGCAACACCTGTGAGACCGGCGTTGACGTTGCGGGCGGCATCGTCTGCCGTAATGCCGAGCAGCAGCTGGGCGTGGTGAGCCTTACACTTCACTCCAAGCAGCCCAAGCGCTCGGTCATCAGCTTTGACAAGTGCTATATCGAGGTCAACGAGTATCCCCGCGCCGATCACGCGACCATCGTGTGGACTGCGGACGGGCACCGTGAGGAGGTCCACACCGGCACCGAGGCATACGCTCTGTGCTACGAGATGGCCGACCTGGAGAAGGCCGTTGCCGGCGATGATTCGAAGCGCGCGCTTCTGGATTATGCTTCTGATGTTATGGAGCTTATGACCAAGCTCCGCGCCGACTGGGGAGTCGTGTACCCCGAGGAGGAGTAAGCGATGCTTGCGGAGGATAGGCTCAACGCGATCGTGTCGATGGTCCAGCAGGCTGGCTCGGTTACTGTGCAAGAGCTTGCCGATACCCTGGGCGTGACGGCGTCTACCATTCGGCGCGACCTGCAGACGCTCGATCGAGCACACCGTATCGCCAAGGTCCACGGCGGAGCGACGAGTCTTGAGCGCGCACACGTGACGCGCGACCTAACGCTCAATGAGCGCAGCGACCTCCATAACGACGATAAGGAGCGTATCTGCGCCCGTGCGGCGGCGCTGGTGGAGCCCGAGAGCTTTGTATACATCGACTCGGGCTCGACGACGCTCAAGCTCATCGAGCATCTTCCACACCTTGAAGATGTCACCTATGTGACCGATTCCGTGCTCCATGCTCAGCACCTCGCTTTGCGCGGCATGCGTACCGTGGTACTGGGCGGCGAGCTCAAGCCCGAGACCGAAGCACTCGTTGGCCCCGATGCCTTGGCAACCTTAGACCGCTACAACTTCAACTGTGGCTTTTGGGGTTCTAACGGCATTGCCGCCGAGCAGGGCTTCACGGCGCCCGATATCGAGGAGGCGCAGGTTAAGCGCATCTCGATGCGCCATACGGCCAGGCGCTTTGTAATCTCGGACGCCAGTAAATTTGGCATGGTGGCGCCCGTCAAGTTCGCAGATTTTCGCGACGCAACGATTATTACCGCGGGCGAGGTACCCGCCAAGTATCGGGCAATGGACAACGTCATCACGGTCTAGCAAGCAGGAGCAGGCCAAGGCCAAAACCATCACAAAGGTGCCTGTCCCCATTGTGGTGGTTCGTAACGAAAACCGAGTAGTTTTCTCAATAGAAAAGCGGCAACGTCCATCACAGGCGTTGTCGCTTTCGTTGTCCGCCGGTTTGTCTAAGTCTGTAACAACTGGACCGTTAAAAGTGGGTTAGTTGTTACAGATTGAGATACTTCCGAACCGCACCATCCCTTTGTCTCAATCTGTAACATCTGGGACCGATTTTGCCGAGTTATTGTTACAGATCGAGATTTTCCCTTGAGGGGGATTTGAATGTCTCGATCTGTAACAGATAGACCGGAAAATGGGTTCTAACTGTTACAGATCGAGACGTTTTGGCGCCGCGGCTGAGCCATCGTGGCGGCTTGACGTTTGCCCAGATAAAACCTGCCAAAATAAACCTGTCCCTTTTTGGCAGGTTTTAGGGCTCCCAGGGGCAGGGGGCTTCGATGTAGATGTGCTCGCCGGTTACGGGATGGGTAAAGGATACGCTGTGGGCGTGGAGCATGAGGCCACAGGGGCGCGGCGTTCCGTACAGGTCGTCGCCAACCAGGGGATGGCGCTCGCTTGCCAGGTGCACGCGGATCTGGTGTTTGCGGCCCGTGAGCAGCTCAACATCGATATACGAACGGGTGGGCAGGCCTCGGCGGCTCTTAAGGCGCTTGAGCACCTTCACGCGCGTCTGCGACGGCTTGCCGCTGGCACCGACGCGCATCTTGCGGCTATCGTGGCGGTCGCGGGCGATGGGCTTGTCGATGAGCTTTTCGTTCCAGTCGATCTTGCCCTCGGCGAGCGCCAGATAGTGCTTTTCGAAGGCGTGGTCGATGACCATCTGGTCAAAGGCGGGCTGCGTCTGCTTGTCGAGCGAGAACAACACCACGCCGGTAGTGTCGCGGTCCAAGCGGTTGAGCGGCTGCATGTCGGTCGCGGCAAAGCCGTCGCCCATCGCCAGCAAAAGGTCGCTGGCATAGTCGGTAAGCGTGCGCTCGCCGGTGCCGTCGCCGTGGACGATCATGCCGGCGGGCTTATCGATGGCCATGAGCCAGGCGTCGCAGTAGAGGACTTGGGGTTCTTCGTTCACGTGTAAGCCTTTCGGTTAGCTAATTCCCACAAACATGCAGCCCGAAGTGGCGCCGCGCAGGCGGGCGGCGGGCTTACGGCCGGCCTGCGCGGCCTCGACGGCTCGACGGACGCGGGCGACGGCGCGGCCAATCTCATCGGCCTCGAGCAGGGTTCCGTCGACCATGAGACGGCGCACGCCGGCGTCGAGCAGCTGTGGAACCTGCGGTGTGAGGTCGATGGGGTAGGCGTCGTACAGGCGCGAGCGGCCGTGGATATCGGTACGCACCGGCATGACCTTGCCGTCGATATTCTTGAGCGACAGCTTGCGGGCGCGCATGCGGCAGTGGGCGCAATCGTGGATGCAGCCATTGGCCACCTGCAGGATACAGTGCTCGCTCGTCATAACGCGCGGGCGGCCGAAAACGGTGATGCCCAGGGCTGCGGGCGCGGAGGTACCAAGCGAGATAATCTCGTCGAGCGTGATCTCGAGCGAGAGCCAAAACGCCCCGGCTCCGCGCTCGGCGAGTGCCTCCATGCAAGGCGTGTTGTGCACGGGCAGGCAAGAGCGAATCTCGGCCGTGGCACCAACCTGGGCGGCCAGGGCAAGTTCAGAGATGTTGCCAATAGCGACCGTGGCACCGGCAACAACCCACGGGTCGACGCGCGCGTGGTCGACGGCGCGGCAGACCTCATCGAGCACGGGAACAATACCCTGCTCAAACGCATCGGCGGGGGAGAGCTCGGCCGCATCGAGCGCGTCGGTGGTCATGTAGATGCGCGCGGCTCCCTCCGCGCGCGCTGCCTCGGCGGCGTCGAGCGAGGTGACGGTGGCGCAGATCTGAGGCTCATCGCGGTAGTGCTCGGGCGCGGGGCGGGAATCACTGGTGACAATCGCCGGCAGCTCGAGCGTTTTCGCGCGCTCCTCGTAAGGCGCCAGAATGGCCTTCTCGAGCGCCTTGCAAGCGGCGGCGCGCACCTTGTGCACAGCGGAGAAACCCATGCCACAGCCCTCATCGAGCACCACGTCAAAGCTCGCGGCCTCAAAGGGCGAGGAACCCATGCGGCCCACATGCTCCACCAGATCGGATGCCTCGACGGCGCGGGTCTTGGCGGCCTCGACGGTAAAGCCGGTGGCGGTGGCGGTGAGCGTGGGGTCGTCGCAGCAGGTGAGCGTGACGGTAAACGGCTCGCCTAGGCGCGCCGCGACGGACACGTCTACGGCGCGGCGGCGCAGCACGTCGCGCTTGAGCGCGGCGCCGGCAGCGTCAATGGCGCGCTGGCTGCGAATCACACGCACGCGGCAGCCCTCGGGCATACTACGGGGAACGCGGCACTCGATGATGTCGCCGGCGGCGGCATCATCGGCGGCGATGGTGGTCAGGAATTGGTCGAACTCATCGTCGTGACGAAGCTCCAACAGGTCGCCCTTGCCCACGGGCTCAAACAGCTCAATGCGGGCGATGGCGGCGCGGCGACGACGGTCGTCGGGTTTGAGCCCGCGCACGTCGCGGTTGGCCATACGGCTGCCCAGCACCGTGCCCACAATCTGGCCGCGGTTGTTGGAGCGCTCGTAACTCATCATCTCGTCGCCCGAGGTGCCGTCCTGATAGGCGTGCGTAAAGTCGCGGTTAAAGCAGCGCTTGAGTTGGCGCTGGCGAGCGGCGTCCTCGTCCTTATCTACGACGGCCCCGGCCAGCATGTCATCGATCTGATGACGATACACATCGACGATGGAGTACACGTAATCGGGCGCCTTCATGCGGCCTTCGAGCTTGAGCGATGCGGCGCCGGCGTCATACAGGCGGCGAACAAGCTGTGAAGTGTTGGTATCGCGCGGGCATAGCGCGCGCTCGCGACCGGCAGGGGAGAGCGAGTGGCCGTTTTCGTCAATTAGCTCGTAAGGCAGGCGACAGGGCTGGGCGCACATGCCGCGGTTGGCCGAGCGGCCCGCCATGGCAAAGCTCGAGAGCAGGCACAGGCCCGAGTAGCAAAAGCAGATGGCGCCGTGGCTAAAGACCTCCAGGTCAACGTCGGGCGCGGCGTCGTGGATGGCGGCGATCTCGTCGATGGAAAGCTCGCGCGAGAGGGTCACGCGGTCGGCGCCCTGCTCGCGGCACCAGATGGTTCCGCGGTCATCGTGGATGTTCGCCTGGGTCGAGATATGGGTCTCGATGCCGGGCATGGTGCGCTTGACCTCAAAGAACAGGCCCCAGTCCTGGATGATAAAGGCGTCGGCGCCCAGCGTGGAGCAGCGATGGATGAGCTGCAGCGCATCGCTCATCTCGGACTGCTTGATGACGATGTTGACCGTGACGTAGACGCGCGAGCCGGCCAGGTGCGCGGCGCGGCAGGCCTGTTCAAAGGCCTCATCGGTAAAGTTGGTGGCCTTGCGGCGGGCGTTGAAGCTGCCCATGCCGCAGTAGATGGCGTCTGCCCCGGCGGCGAGCGCGGCGGCAAAGGGCTCCGGGCCTCCGGCGGGGGCCAGAAGCTCGGGCCTGCGGTTGGTGGTTCGGCTGGCGGTTGCGGTCATATCCTGCCTTTCAAAATGCTCAGATACCCAAAAGTATAGTGGCGCCGTCGCGATGGGCGATGCCCGCAGCCTAAGCAGGACAAAGTCTTCAGTAGCCTGGGCTGGCTGACCCCGTGGAGAACCGTTCAGCGGTTCGGGGAAACCGTTGGGCGATAAAATATTCTCGCATTCTGATAATTATCTTGCAGCAGGCGAAATCATCCCCTACTATCCCAATCAAGCGCGGTGTTCAGACCGAACTGTGCCTCCCGGTGCGAACGCCGCGCTCACGCTCTCTATTTGATCGTAAGGAGAAAAACATGAGCAAGACCGTCGTGTCTTCCGATAACGCGCCCGCAGCCATCGGCCCGTATTCCCCCGGTATCCAGACCGGCAACATGGTGTTCCTGTCCGGCCAGCTGGGCATCGATCCCGTGACCGGCAAGCTGCCCGAGGGCATCGAGGCCCAGACCAAGCAGTCCCTCGCCAACGTCGAAGCCCTGCTGACCGCTGCCGGCGCTACGTTTGCCGATGTCGTCAAGACCACGGTCTACCTGGCTGACATCGCCGACTTTGCCGCCGTGAACGAGATTTATGCCTCCAAGTTTGAGGCCCCGTTCCCCGCGCGCAGCGCTTTCCAGGTTGCCGCTCTTCCGGCTGGCGGTCTGGTCGAGATCGAGGTCGTCGCCGCTCTCTAAGGCGTTGGCAACAACTAAACATGACATGCAAAAAGACCCTGCAGCGCGTGTGAGCTGCAGGGTCTTTTGTCACGTGACGGATCGCTTGCGGAGCCACCAAGGGCAGTCTTTTTGGGACGGGGCCATTTTAGCTACCCCTATATGCAGGATTGATTTTACTTGCGGCTCATCGAAATCGTGGGCAGAGGGAGGGTAGCTAAAATAGCCCCGTCCCAAAAAGACTGCCCGCGCTCCATTTTGCTCGTTAGCCCTCCTTGCGAACTTTTTGCAGGTAGCGGTAGACGCTGGGCTCCGAGATGCCCAGCGAGGTGGCAGCGCAGGCAACAGCGCCCTTGAGCATAAATACGCCGTTGCCGTTAAGGTGGCGAATAACGTCCACGCGATCGGCCTGCCCAAGCGAGGCGACATCCTGGCCGCGGCTTTCGAGCAATTCGGAAATGCTGCGGTCGATGAGCTCCTGCGTGGACTCCGAAAGGCGTTCGATCTCGATGGGGGAGGGCTCCGCCTGCCTTGGCACGGCGTCGAAGCAGGCCATGAGCTGCTGAGCCATGGCGTTGATGGAGCGTACCGTGGAAAGATCGGTGTTGACACAGAGCATGCCGACGATCTCGTTATCCTCGCGAATAAAGTACGATGCGGATTCCAACGCCTTGCCACCGGCACCGCGCCCCTCGTAGCCCGTAGTAAACGGCAGGTCGCGATACTTGGGATCGTGCATGATCTTGAGTGCCAGATCGGTGGCGGGACCGCCGACCTTGCGGCCGCTTACGATGCCGTTGCGGATATCGACGATGGCGTGGTCGGGATCCGAGAAATCGTGCAGCACGATTTCGCTGTTTTTGCCGAGTATCTGCTCCAGGAAATCGACCATCGGCAAAAAGCGACGTATAGTCTCGTTCACGGGCAACTCCTTTGGATGAAATCGGAAGTTTCATAACAATTTTTTCTCATGGTAACACGGTGTCTATTGACTCGTATATTCGCAGGTACATTGCGTAATACAGACGAACGGTAGGATTTTGGCGGTAAGCGGTCGACCAAAAGAAATGTTAGATGTTATTTTGACCAGACACTTTCCTGACCTTCGGAAATGCGTTGTCTCAGCTGAAAAATAGTCTGATAACAAAAAATTATTATTGAGAATGAGAAAATTCTTTAATACGATATTCACCGAAGGCACAACCTCAACCCCGCACTGCGTCACAATAGAGCGCTAGATGCGAAAACAACTACTTCGAGGATTGGTGGTCAAATGGCCCAGGAGACGGTTACGAACGGCACTGAAGCCCTGTTCACTCGCGAAGGCATGCCGCCCGTTAAGGAAATGATTCCGTGTGCCCTTCAGCACGTACTGGCATCGTTTGCCGGCATCATTACCCCGGCGGTCATCATGGCCGGCGTCTACGGCTTTAACAGCCAGCAGAGCACCGACATCATTCAGGTGGCGCTCATTCTTTCGGCAATCGACACGGCCCTTCAGGCCTTCGCTCCCTTCCGTCGCATCGGCGGCGGCCTGCCCATCGTCATGGGCGTCTCGTTCGCGTTCCTGCCGGCCCTGCAGGCTATGGGTGCTTCGGGCTTTAGCTTTGGTGCGCTGCTGGGCGGCGAGATTGTCGGCGGTGCCGTCGCGGTCCTCTTTGGCCTGGGTATCTGGATGGCCAGCGGTTGCCTTGCCGGCGAGGGCATGCCCACCTGGGTGTCCACCGTCATCGGCTCCAATGCCGTAACCCCCACCGCCATCATGGCCATTGTCCTTAACCTGATCCTTCCGCAGACGCTGGTCGTGGCTCAGCACATCGATGCTGCCAAGGACGCTGCCGTGGATCTGGTCTTGCCCGAGAGCAAGAAGTAACCAATTTGGTGCTATTCGTCGGCGGACGCATCGCCTCGTCCGCCGACGCCATGCGGCGCCAAGCCGCACTTCAAAGGGTTTGTCCCGTGGGTAAAATAAGGCTGACGGCAGCCCAAGTGGTGAAGAGCTGGGCAGTGTCGTTGTTTAGATTAAGGGGTCGATGCCTTAACGGCGTCGACCCCTCTTTTTATGCTTCGGACGCTGCTTGAGTGCCTCGGAAAGTCCGATGAGCGCTGTGAGGAGCGAGACCAGAGCGGTCAGGAGCTTCCGGAACGGTCCGTGTGCGGTGGTGTACCGCCCCTTTTGCGTGCGCCGCTTGTCGAATTACGTTATAGCTAGCTATATTATCGGAAAGTATAATATAGCTAGCTATAACGTAAAGGAAGCTGAGGGTCCGTCCTGTGTTGTTGGTGACGGGGCTTTGCCCGATCGCGTGGTCTTTAGCATTTGCGGTTGAGTGCTCCGTGGATGTTGAGTGGTGGCTGGAGTAGAGCGACGAGTTGAGCGAACGCAGGAGCGGGCGCCGAGGCCTCGTTACTGAAAATTCATTTGTTAAACCTGGCAACCGTGGGTAGAATAAAGTCGACGGCAGCCCAAGGGTGATAGCTGGGCAGCGCCGTTGCTTTGATCAAGGGGTCAATGCCTTAACGGCGTCGACCCCTCTAATATGAGAAAGCCATTGTCAATAGGCGTGTTTGTTCGAGCCCGGTTTTAAACCGGGCTTTTTCGTTTCCCGTCGGGAGGGCCCGCGCACGCTGCACGTTTAGTCGACGC
>NZ_JBQKEF010000018.1:0-39719 GCF_052121455.1 Collinsella sp. LCP19S3_D3
GCGGCGCGGCTGCGCCTATGGCACTTCAACATCATTGTCGCAGCCCCGACCCGCGGTCACGAGCGGGGGCTCCTATCTTTTTAGTGCCCTCGGATTGGGTCATAGTGTCTGTCGGTAGTCTTTTTGGGACGGGGCTTTTTTAGCTACCCTACCTCAAATAAGGACTTAATCTTCGAAAGCGCTGGACTGGGTAGCTAAAAAAGCCCCGTCCCAAAAAGACTACCCGGTGAAGGGACAAGGGGACGGCCCCTTTGTCGCATTGGTGGATATGTCGTGCGTTCTGCGTATGGCAATATAAGATGGTTATTCGCGTTAAATGGAATTCGATTGTTTTGAGGGTAGGGGATTGATTTGGGTCGTACTGGGGATATGACGCCGCCTTTGCGTTGGCGGTTGGGTGTTGCTGGTGGGGTGGCGCTCTTTGTGTTGCTTGTTGACCAGCTGACCAAGCTTGCGGTTCGTGCCGTGGGCGATGCCCTGCATATGACTGTTATCCCCGGCGTGATCGATTTTGTGTTTGTCCGCAATATCGGAGCTGCCTTTAGCATGGGTGAGGGCCATGGCATAGCGTTTGCCGTGCTGGCGCTTGCGGCCATTACCGCCATTGCCGTGTACTTGCTCCGTGCTCCTCAGCTCGCTCGCCTAGAGGTCGTGGGTATGGCCATGGTTGCGGGCGGCGCCATCGGCAACGCGATCGATCGCCTGGCCATGGGCTTTGTGACTGATTTTATTGCCACTACCTTCATTGATTTCCCCGTCTTTAACGTGGCCGATATCGGCATTACCGCCGGTGTCGTTCTGGCGCTCATCGGATACATGTTCTTGAGTCCCGCCGCTCGCGAGGTCGATGCGACCGCCGAGCTCAATGCCCGTGACGAGGCCCGCGCCAAACGTAAAGCTAAGCAGCGTGGGGAGCGTGCCCGCAAGATTCGCGAAAGGAATGAGCGCTAATGGCCGACATCCATATTCTCGTTGCCGACGATTGCGCCGGTCAACGTCTCGACGCCTATCTGGGCGCCAACGATGGCTGCCCCACGCGCTCTGCCTGCGCGCATCTGATCGAGGGGGGCGCCGTTGCCGTCAACGGCGAGACCTGCCTATCAAAAAAGTATGCCGTACACTCCGGTGACCGCATCTCGGTCGACCTGCCCGAGCCGCATGACCCGACCGACGTGATCCCCGAGGCCATCCCGCTCGACATTCGCTATGAGGACGACTATCTCATGGTGCTCTCCAAGCAGCGCGGCCTGGTGTGCCATCCTGCGCATGGTCATGAGAGCGGTACGCTTGCGAATGCCCTGGTCTATCACTGCGGCATCGACCATCTTGGCACCGTGCAGGGCGAGGACCGCCCCGGCATCGTGCATCGTCTGGATCGCGATACCTCGGGCCTTATGCTCGCGGCTAAAGATGACGACACCCAGCGTGCGCTCCAAAATCTCATCCGCACGCGTACCCTCGACCGTCGCTACATTACGCTCGTTCATGGGCACATTGCCATGGACGAGGGCACTATCAATACTGGTATCGCTCGCTCCACGCGCGACCGCGTGAAGATGGCGGTTTCCGATGACCCCTTTGCGCGCCAGGCCATCACGACCTTTAAGGTCCTTGAGCGCTTTGATTCCACGCGTTTCGACGACGGCTACACGCTTGTCGAGTGTCACCTGTTTACCGGCCGCACGCATCAGATTCGCGTTCACATGCGCCATATCAACCACGCCTGCGTGGGCGATCCACTCTATGGCAAGTGCGATGCTCGTGCCGATCAGGGTTTGACTAGGCAGTTCCTGCATTCCTGGCGTGTGGCGTTCGATCATCCCGTGACGGGGGAGCACATCGAGTGCCGTGACGAGCTGCCATGGGATCTTGCGGCGGTTCTGGATGATCTGGCCCCGCGTTCGCTCGGCCGCACTGCCGCTGGCAACGAAATCGTCCCTCAGCTCGGTCTGCTCGAGGTCTAGCCAGTATTAGGTGGTTTCTTGAACTCCGTAAGCCTGCGGTAAGATATACGGTTGTTTACGTCACGCGTTCATGGGAGCCTGCATGCTCGCCTTTTTACAAACCAACACACCCATCGTGATCTTCAACCAGATTGTCGTCACGCTGCTTACGGTCTGTTTTCTGTACCAGGTGGTCTTCTTTGTCATCGGCGCTCTCCGTGGTGAGGTCGCGCCTCCCAAGGCCAAGAAGCTCCATCGTTATGCCTTCTTTATCGCGGCGCATAACGAGGAGGCCGTGATCGCCAACCTCGTGCGCTCCATTAAAGACCAAGATTATCCGTCCGAGCTTATCGAGGTCTTCGTGGTCGCCGATGCCTGCACCGACAACACGGCGCAGCTCGCGCGCGAGGCGGGCGCCGTCGTCTATGAGCGCAATGACTTGGCCCGTAAAGGCAAGAGCTGGGTCATGGACTATGGCTTCGACCGCATCCTTAACGAGTATCCCGATACGTTTGAAGGCTACTTTATCTTCGATGCCGATAACGTTATCGCCCGCGATTACGTGTCCAAGATGAACGATGCTTTTGACCAGGGCTTCCATGTTGTTACGAGCTATCGCAATTCCAAGAACTTTGGCAGCTCGTGGATCTCGGCAGCTAATGCCACGTGGTATCTGCGCGAGGCACGCTTTCTCAACAACGCGCGCAACATCTGTAAGACGTCTTGCGCCGTTTCGGGTTCGGGCTACCTCATCTCCGCCAGCGTTATCGAGGGTATGCACGGCTGGCAGTTCCACACGCTGACCGAGGATATTCAGTTCACCACGTTCTGTGCCATTCACGGCATTCGCATTGGCTATGCGCCGGCGGAGTTCTTTGACGAACAGCCCGTGACGTTTAAGGCATCCTGGAAACAGCGTATGCGTTGGACCAAGGGCTTCTACCAGGTGTTCTTTACGTACGGTAAGCACCTGGTCAAATCGACCTTCCGCTATCATCGCTTTGCCGCCTACGACATGTTTATGACGATCGCACCGGGCATGCTGCTCTCTCTGATCTCGATGCTCGCTAATGCGACGTTCCTCATCGTGGGCGGCCTTTCGCACGGTTTCTTGGCTACCGAAGTCGAGATGCAGGCGTGTGCCGCTTCGCTCATTATGACCTTCGCTATGATGTACCAGACTTTCTTTATCCTGGCGCTGCTCACGACTATCTTTGAATACAAGCATATTCACTGCGCGCAAAAGTGGCGTCTGGTAACCAACCTGTTTACCTTCCCGATCTTTATGTTCAGCTATATCCCCATTACGGTGGCAGCGCTGTTCTTGAAGGTCGACTGGGTGCCGACGCAGCACGCCGTAAGCGTTACCCTCGACGAGGTCATGCAGGGCGCCAAATAACCACCATCAAAACCACCACAAAGGGGATAGAACCTTTGCGGTGGTTTTACGTTTGAGCGCTCAGTTGAGGGGTTTCGATGTTCTATATCCCGTTTTGGATTTGCATCTTTGCCGGCGCGGCGATTGACGCCCGCGAGCGGCGGTTTCCCAATGAGCTTGCCGGCGCGTGTGCGGTGGCGGCGTTTGCAGGCGTCTGGCTCGACAAGGGCGTTAACATGGCGCTTGACCACGCCGGTCTTGCGGTCATCGTCTACCTTGCCCTTGTGCTTACTGAGTCACTCTGGCGTCGCCTTCGCCATGCCCCCGGCATTGGCATGGGGGATGCCAAGGCGCTCTTTGCCCTTTGCACCTTCGATTCCCTGAGCGGCGTCGTCGCGTTTGCAGTTGCGCTTCTGACCCTTGCCGCCGCCTGTCTCATCGTAAAATCGCGCTCGCTGCCTTTGCTGCCGTTTTTGGTGCCAATATTTGCCATAATCGAGTTCGTGGGTAGTACGCTGTAACCGTTTGCGCGCCCTTTTTAAGGAGCATGCCATGGCAATCAATCAACAGACAGCCGCCATCAAGGCGCGCCTGGATCGCATTCCCGCGGCGTTGTCGCCCAAGCTGGTCGAGCGCATTGCCGCCGACCGCGCCTCGGGTGTCGTTAATCCCTATCGATGCGGTGACGACCAGGCCATCCGCCGTGTCGATCGGGCCGCAGACGAGGGCACGCTTATGCGTCCGGCCTTTATGCGCGATATCGAAAAGATTCTGCATCTGCCAGCATACACACGTTATGCAGGCAAAACGCAGGTCTTCAGTTTTCGCAGCAACGATGATCTGTCGCGCCGCGGACTGCACGTGCAGCTTGTCTCGCGCATCGCTCGCGATATCGGGCGTGCTCTGGGGCTCAACTGCGATCTGATCGAGGCGATTGGCTTAGGCCACGACTTGGGCCACACGCCCTTTGGCCATGCCGGTGAGCGTTTCCTCAACGATATCTATCACGAGCGAACGGGTCGCTATTTTTTCCATAACGTACAATCCGTTCGCGTGCTCGACGCGCTGTACGGCCGCAACGTGTCGCTCCAGACGCTCGATGGCGTACTGTGTCACAACGGCGAGTACGAACAGCGTGTTTTTGAGCTTTCGGACATGGGTTCCTTTAACCAGTTCGACCGAACCGTCGAGGAATGCATTGCCACGGGTTATAGCGCAATTGAGCACCTGCGCCCCATGACGCTCGAGGGCTGCGTGGTTCGCATCTCGGATATCCTTGCCTACGTTGGGCGCGATCGCCAAGACGCCATTGCGGCGGGCCTGCTGTCACCCGACGCCTTTGACGATGACCTGGGCGGTGCATACAACAGCTGGATCCTTACGCATGCCTCTATTGATATCGTCGAGCACAGCTATGGCAAGCCGCGCATCGAGATGAGCGAGGACCTGTTTGAGGAGATCCGCCGGGCCAAGCGCGAGAACTACGAGAAGATCTATAGCAAGGGCGGCATAGAAGGCGATTCCGAAGCGGAGCTGCGCGAGGCCTTCGAAAAGCTCTATGACCGTTGCCTGCGGGACATAAACGAAGGCGACGAGTCCTCGTATATCTTTAAGCACCACATTTCTCGCATTGAGCAGCAGCTTTCCTACTACGATCGCACCTATGCATGGCAGGACGATAAGGAGCAGACGGTCGTGGATTACATTGCGAGCATGACGGACGGTTATTTCTGCGAGCTCACGAGCAAGCTGTTCCCGGGATTGATGTTTCCGCACCGTACCTATATTAACGAACGGTAGTTCGTATATATTCGGTATACTGTTCATGGAAAACGTTTTTGATTGATGCACGGGATGGCTATGGACGACCTTTTTTCTGCTTCGACGCGTGAGCGTTCCTTTCAGAATGCGCCGCTTGCGGTGCGCATGCGGCCCAATTCGCTCGACGAGTACGTGGGCCAGCAAAAGGCCGTCGGTAAGGGCTCGTGGTTGCGTGCCGCGATTGAGCATGACGTGCTGTCGAGTGTGATTCTGTATGGGCCGGCCGGTACGGGCAAGACGACGCTGGCCCACATTATCGCCAACCATACCAAGAGCGAGTTTGTCGAGGTCAGCGCCGTGACGGGCACTGTGAAGGACCTGCGCCGCGTGATTGACGAGGCCAAGACGCGCCTGAATACGTACGACCGTCGCACGATTCTTTTCATCGACGAGATTCACCGCTTCTCCAAGTCGCAGCAGGATGCCCTGCTGCATGCGGTTGAGAACCGTACCGTCATTATGATTGGCGCCACGACGGAGAATCCGTACTTCGAGGTCAACTCGGCGTTGCTCTCGCGCGGTCGCGTGGTGGAACTTGAACATTTAAAGGACGAGGATATCGCCACGCTTATCGAGCGTGCGCTCGAGGCGCCGCAGGGTTTGAACGGCAAGTTCTCCGCCGATGAGGATACGGTTAAGACCATCTGCACGCTGGCTGCGGGTGACGCTCGCTCGGCACTCACGACGCTCGAGCTTGCGAGCGAGATTGCCGTCACGCGTCCCGATACCGAGGGAACGCCAGCGCCGGCGGCGGGGGAGCGTTATCCCATTACCGTGGATGACGTAAAGATTGCCAATCCGCGCCGTGGTTTTTCGTATGACAAAAACGGCGACATGCACTACGACATCATCAGCGCGTTTATTAAGTCTATGCGCGGCAGCGACCCCGATGCCACAATCTATTGGCTCGCGCGCATGATCGATGCGGGGGAGGACCCTAAGTTTATCGCTCGCCGTATTATGATTCAGGCCTCTGAGGATGTTGGCAACGCCGACCCGCAGGCGCTATTGGTGGCGCATGCCGCGTTTAAGTCTGCCGAGGTCATCGGTTATCCCGAGTGCCGCATTAATCTGGCTCAGGCTGCACTCTATGTGTGCTTGGCGCCAAAATCCAACGCGTGTGAGGCCTCGATTGATGCGGCGTTGGCCGATATTCATTCAAGTGGGCTGCGCGAGGTGCCGAGCTATCTACGCGATCGTCATCGCCCGGGCAGCGACGAATACGGTGTGTATAAGTATCCGCATGATTATCCCGAAGGCTGGGTCGATCAACGCTATTTGCCCGAGGGGCTGGAGCGCGGCGCGTTTTGGCAGCCTGCCGGCCGCGGCTGGGAAGAGTGGCGTGTAGAGCAAAGCGAGCGCGACCGTAGCGGGAATGCACCGAAGTAGCTGCTGGTAATTTTGTCTCACGTTGCTGCTCTTGGCATGTTCGGTCCCCTTTGGGGTACCATGAACAGCGTCTGTATTTCGATTCCTTCGGGAGGCTTGTATGAGTCCCATCCAAATCGCCCTGCTGCTGCTCGCCGTTGCCGGCGTGTGGGCTGTCATCGAGCTCGCGCTCACGCTGCGAAAGACCCGCACTGTCGTTGATTCGCTCGACAAGACGGTGAGCGACCTTAACAACACCATCGCCGAGGCTCAGCCCGTGGTAGCAAAGCTCGATGGCGCCGTCGATGAGCTCACCCCCGCGCTGGCGCAGGTTGAGCCGCTCCTCAAGTCGAGCAAGACCGCCGTCGACGCCCTTACCTCCAATCTCGTAGAGGTCGAAGCCGTGGTTCGCGACATTTCCGAGGTTACGGGCAGTATGGCCGAGGCCAGCAATGCCGTGTCGAGTGTGACCGACTCTGCGGCCGGTGCCGTTCAGAAACTCTTTAACAAGGTGAAGGCTCCCGCGGTCGAGGCCGAGCGCAATCTTTCCGCTGCCGCCGAAGCCGAGCAGCCGACCGAGCGTGTCCTGATTGGCGAAGCCGGGGACGATGCCGCTGCTGGTGACGATGATGCACAGAAGCCTGCTGCTAAAGCAGCCCGGTATTACACCTACACGCCCGCCGAGACCTCCGAGGAGTCCTGCGATGAGTAGTGAAGCAACTTGCTCTATCACGCTGACTGTTGCCGGGGATCCGCGTCTGGCACGCTTGGTGCGCATGACGGCGGCTAATGTCGGCGCGCTCTGTTCCATGTCCGTCGATCGCATCGAGGACATTCGTATGGCTGCCGAGGAGGCCTTCATCTTTGGCTGCACGGCCGTTGATTCTGACGTTATCTCGATCAAATTCGATGTCGATGAGTCTCACGTGGGCATGACCTTCACCTTTGGCGACCAGGCGACTGTCGATGAGGATGACCAGGCCGCCGTATATGCCGAGCTCATTCTGGCAAGCGTGTGCGATTCCTACGAAAAGACTGCGGCGCCTCTGACGCTTTCCCTCGATCTCAAGGCGGATATCTAATATGACCGAACGTTCCCGGAGCGGTAAGACCGCTTGGGACAAGGAGAAAACCCGCGAGCTGTTTCGTCGCTACAAAGAGACCGGTGATCCGGACGCCCGCGAGCAGCTCGTCATGTCCCATATGAACCTGGTAAGGTTTCTTGCCAACAAATTTAAGAATCGCGGCGAGCCGCTCGACGACCTCATGCAGGTCGGCTATCTGGGTTTGCTCAAGGCTATCGACCGCTTTGACCCCGAGCGCGGACTTGAGTTCACCACGTTTGCCACGCCCACTATCTTGGGTGAGATCAAGCGTCACTTCCGCGACAAGGGTTGGAGTGTGCGCGTTCCGCGTCGCCTACAGGAGCTCTCTGCCAAGGTTAACCAGGCCACCGACAAGCTCACTAACGAGCTGCAGCGCTCGCCTAAGGTTGAGGAAATCGCTGAGTACCTAGACGTGACCGTTGACGAGGTGCTGGAGGCCATGGAATCGTCCTCGGCCTATACCTCGGTGCCCATCGAGGCCCCCGGTGCGTCCGATTCTGACGACGCGCCTTCAATTCTCGACCGCTACGCCGACGACGACAACGAGCTCGACTTCACCGATGACCGCCTGGTGATTGAGGAGGCCATCCGCGATTTCTCGCCGCGCGAGCGCGAGGTTATCGAGCTGCGTTTCGTAAAGGGCATGACCCAGATCGAGATCGCCAAGAAGCTGGGCATCTCGCAGGTGCAGGTCTCGCGCCTGCTGCGCCGTACCCTTAAGAAGGTTCAGGACAAGATCGACCCCGACGGAGTGATGGTTCGTTCATGAGTGAACACCCCCAACAAACCGATCGCGCGCTGCGCGATACCCGTATTCTGACGCTTCGCATTTGGGCCGTCGTCGGCTGCATTGTCATCGCCGCCGTCATCTTTAACCTTATGGGTATCTTGGCGCCGGTTATCGAGTTTCTAGCTGTCGGTTCCATCATCGCTTTTGTGATGTCGCCGATTACTAACTGGCTCGAGCATCACGGCGTCAACCGTGGCATTGGTTCGCTTATCGCGCTGATCGTGGTCGTTGCTGTGCTCGTCGGTGTCGTTTGCATCTTGTCGCCGATTCTCTTTGGCCAGATCATGGAAGTCCTGAGCCGCCTGCCTGAGCAGCTTCGTGTTGCGGGCGGTGATCTCAACGAGATGGTCTCGCATGCCAAGACGCTCAACAACACGCCGCTCAAAGAGTATCTGGACGATAATCTTTCTTCGCTGGTTACCGTGGCGTCCAAGTATGTGTCTCAGATTGCCGCTGAGCTTGGTCGCGGTGTATTCCCGTTCATTACCAATACGGCCTCGCAGCTGTTCGTCATCTTCCTCGGTCTGGTGCTTGCCTATTGGTTGGCCTGCGACTATCCCCGTATGCACCACGAGGTCTGCACCATCATCGGGCAGGAAAAGGAGACCTCGTACCGCTTTATGGTTGCGATTCTTTCGCGCTCGGTCGGCGGTTATATGCGTGGCATGGTCGTGACGTCCATCTGCGGTGGCATCCTCGCCTTTATCGGCTTTACGCTCATTGGCCATCCCTACGCGGCACTCATGGCCATCTTTACGGGCATTATGCACTTGGTTCCGGTTGTCGGTCCCTGGGTGAGTGCGGCGATCGCCACGGTGCTCGGCTTTATGTTCAGCCCGATGCTGGCTTTGTGGACCTTGGTCGTGACCATGGTGGCACAAAATGTCACCGACAACGTCATTTCGCCTAAAGTCATGCAGAGCTCGGTCCAGGTGCATCCCATCATGAGCCTGACGGCACTCGTTATCGGTTCGGCGCTTATGGGCGCCATCGGCATGGTTATCGCCATTCCGCTGTGCGCGGCCCTCAAGGGCATTTTCGTTTACTACTTTGAGAACGAGACCGGCCGCCAGCTCGTGGCATACGACGGCGCCGTGTTTAAGGGCACGCCCTATCGCGATACCGAGGGCAACCCGGTTGCCGCCTATGACGCGCTTGGAGACGATACGTTCATCTATGAGTCCGAGCTCATCGGTAACGAGACTGCGCCCGAGGCTCAGGCCATGCCCAAACCCGAGCTCGATAACCCCTGGATCAAGCTCTCGGGCCTTCAGCCCGATGCTACGGGCTTTTTCAAGAATCCCTTCGCCAAGGACGACGATTCCAACTCGGACGACGATACCAATACCGGCATCGACGGTTCCATGGACGATGATGAACAGTAAGCCATTTCAAGTTCAAGTTCATAGGCAATAACGTGCAAATTCGCTGGAGGGTCGCTGTTTGGCGACCCTCTTTTTTGCACAGGCGCGGTGGGATGGTAATATCGTTACGTTTGAACTGTTTCGATGTGAAACCGAGGAGATTCCCTCTATGAGTGCTGACTACCCGTCAATGACTACGGCTGAGATCCGCTCTAAGTTCCTCAACTTCTTTGAGGAGCGCGGTCTTAAGCTCTATCCTTCTTCGTCCCTCGTCCCCGACGATCCTTCGCTGCTGCTTGCCAACGCCGGCATGAACCAGTTTAAGGAGTATTACCAGGGCAAGAAGACCATGAAGGAGATCGGCGCTATCTCCTGCCAGAAGTGCGTCCGCACCAACGACATCGACTGCATCGGCGAGGATGGCCGTCACCTGTCCTTCTTTGAGATGCTCGGCGACTTCTCCTTTGGCGGCGTCTCCAAGCAGCAGGCCTGCGCTTGGGCCTTTGAGCTCATCACCAAGGAGTTCAAGCTGCCGCTCGACCGCCTGTACTTCACCGTCTTTACCGAGGACGACGAGACCCATGACGTGTGGCGCTCTCTGGGCGTTGCCGAGGATCACATCTCGCGTCTGGGCGAGGACGACAACTTCTGGGCCGCCGGCCCCACCGGCCCCTGCGGTCCGTGCTCCGAGATCTACTTTGACATGGGCGAGGAGGTCGGCTGCGGCAGCCCCGACTGCAAGCCCGGCTGCGACTGCGACCGCTTCCTGGAGTTCTGGAACCTCGTCTTTACCCAGTACGACCGCCAGGAGGACGGCTCCATGCCGGAGCTGCCGCACCGCAACCTCGATACGGGCATGGGCCTGGAGCGCATGGCCGCTATCATGCAGCACAAGACCGCCAACTACGACGGCGATCTGATGCAGCACCTCATCAAGCTGGGCGAGGAGATCAGCGGCAAGACCTATGACGCCGACGATTACTCCGGTGCCAGCCGCTCGCTGCGTATCATCGCCGATCACTCCCGTGCCGTCGACTTCATGATCTCGGACGGCATCCTCCCCGGTAACGAGGGCCGCGAGTACGTCCTTCGCCGCCTGCTCCGCCGCGCCGTGTTCCACGGTCGCCTGCTGGGTATCGAGGGCGCCTTCCTGACCAAGTTCATCGACGAGGTCAACGCTCAGATGGGCGAGGCCTATCCCGAGCTGCTCAAGAACGTCGCGCTCGTTAAGGGTATCGTCGCCTCCGAGGAGGAGCGCTTCTCCACGACGCTCGACAACGGCCGCGTTTACCTGGACGAGGCCCTGGCCGCGCTCGCCGACGGCGCTGTCCTTCCGGGCGATGTTGCCTTTAAGCTGCACGACACCTTTGGTTTCCCCATCGACCTGACCGTCGAGATCGCCGGCACCGCTGGCCACGACGTCGACATGGACGGCTTTACCGCCTGCATGGAGGACCAGAAGGCCCGCGCCCGCGCCAACGCCAAGGGCGACGCTTGGGGCAGCTTCAACGACGTGTGGGTCGAGCTTTCCGACAAAGTTGCCGCGACCGAGTTCGACGGCTATGACAACGACGTCATCGAGGGTGCCAAGGTTGTCGCCATCGTGCGCAACGGCGAGTCCGTCGAGTCCGCTGCCGCCGGCGAGGACGTCGAGGTCGTGCTCGACCGCACCCCGTTCTATGCCGAGATGGGCGGCCAGCAGGGCGACGCCGGTGAGCTTTCTGCCGAGGGCGTTGCGCTGACAGTTTCCGATACCAAGAACCACAACGGCCTGTATGCTCACGTCGCCCACGTTGCCGAGGGCACGCTGACCGTCGGCGCTACCATGACCGCCGTGCTCGATGCCGAGCGCCGCGGCTTCCTGCGTCGCAACCACACCGCCACCCACCTGCTCGACGCCGCGCTTAAGCAGGTCCTGGGCGAGCATGTCTCCCAGGCCGGCTCGCTGGTGACGCCCGAGCACCTGCGCTTTGACTTCACGCACTTTGAGGCCCTGTCCTCCGAGCAGCTCAAGGCTGTCGAGGACCTGGTCAACCAGCAGATCTTCGCTTCCAAGCCGGTCGTTACCCGCGTTATGGGCATCGACGAGGCCAAGGCCGCCGGTGCTGTCGCCCTCTTTGGCGAGAAGTACGGCGACGTCGTCCGCGTTGTCTCCGTGGGCGCCGAGGACCAGCCGTTCTCTCGCGAGCTCTGCGGTGGCACGCATGCCGCCAACACTGCCGAGATCGGCCTGTTCAAGATCATCTCCGAGTCCTCCACGGGCTCCAACGTCCGCCGTATCGAGGCCGTGACCTCCAAGGGCGCCCTCGACTACATGGCCGACCGCCTGGCACTCGTTGACGCCGCTGCCGCTGCGCTCAAGTGCCGCGTTGACGAGGTTCCCGCCCGCGTTGAGAACCTGCAGGCCGAGCTGCGCGAGACGTCCAATAAGCTCAAGAAGGCCCTGACCGGTGGCTCCTCCGACGCTATCTCCAATGCTATCGAGGGCGCCCTCGAGCTCGATGGCTACAAGCTCGTTGTCGCCGAGCTCCAGGGCCTTGAGGCTGCTGACCTGCGCAACGTCTGGGATACCGTGCACCAGAAGGTTTCCGGCCCTGTCGCCTGCGTCGTCGCCAGCGTGACCGAGAAGGGCACCCCGGCGCTGCTCGCCGCCGGCTCCGATGACGCCGTCAAGGCCGGTTTCCACGCCGGCAACGTGATCAAGCAGATCGCGGGCCTGGTCGATGGTCGCGGTGGCGGCCGTCCCAACATGGCCCAGGCCGGTGGCAAGAACGCCGCCGGTATCGCCGATGCCCTCGCGGCCGCTAAGACCGCGCTGGGCGCCTAAGAACCGAAGTATTCGCTGTGGTCGCGCTCGCACTGGACATAGGGGAGACCAGGATTGGCATTGCCGTCTCGAGCCGTGATGGCAAGATGGCGATGCCTGTCAAGGTACTCCCGGCCGCCGAGGTCACCGGTATGGCCAAGACGTTCCGTTACCTGGTTGAGGACTATGAGCCCGACATCCTGGTAAGCGGACGTCCCTTGACCATGGCCGGTGAGCCTGGCCCCCAGGCCGAGCGCGTTGCCGCCGTGGCGCAAAAGATCGCCGACGAGCTCGATCTTCCGCTCGAGTTTGAGGATGAGCGTCTGTCCTCGCAAGAGGCAAAGCGTATCCTGCGCGAGCAGGGCCTCAACGAAAAGCAGATGAGGGGCAAGATCGACATGATTGCCGCCAGCCTGTTCTTGCAGACATGGCTCGATCGTAAAAACGAGGAGGTTTCGCATGCCTAGCGCTTCCGATCCGCGCCAGCCGAATCGTACACGTCAGACCGCGTCGCGCCCTGCCCAGCCTGGCCAGCGTCCGGCACAGCCGACGCAGCGCGCAGCTCAGCCTGGCGCGCGCCCGGTGCAGTCCTTCGCTCGTTCGGCCCAACCGGCTCAACGGACGGGTCAGCAGCCTTCTGCTCGTTCGGTTCAGTATCCTGCTTCTCGCGCGGCTCAGCAGCCCACCGCTCGTACGGCCCAGCCTGCAGGCGGTACCCGCTTTAAGCAGCAGGCACCTGCCCAGCGAACGCAGGCTACCCAATCGCTTTCGCATCATGCTCGCGGTTTGCATGGCGTTGCTCCGGCGACCCGCTCGAGCTACAACACGCGTGCTCGTCGCGGTGCTCAAAAGAAGAGTTCTCCGGTTCCCATGATCATCGGCGTTGTGGTGGCGGTGCTCGCGCTTGCTGCGATCGCTTTCTTTGTCGTGCCGGCCGTCAAGGGCTTCTTTGCCGGTGAGGATACGAAGGTTACGGCTGGTCAGCAGGTTACGGTGACCATTCCCGACGGTGCTTCGGGCGACACCATCGCCTCGATCCTCTCCGAGAACCATATCGTCGAAAATCCCAAGGATTACTATGCGGCGGTGAAAAAGCTCAATGCCGATATGTCGCTCAAGCCTGGTACCTATTCGTTCACCACATTCATGGATGCGACCAAGGTTGTTCAGCAGCTCATGGAAGGCCCCAATGCGGGCTCCAATGCGCTTACTATTCCCGAGGGTCTAACGGTCGATCAAGTCGCCGACCGTGTGGCCCAGGCCTACGACAGCATCTCTAAGGAAGACTTCCTCAACCAGGCCAAGGCTTCCAACTACGTGGACGACTATAGCTTCCTTAAGGGCGCCGCCAACGATTCGCTCGAGGGTTTTCTGTTCCCCAAGACCTATTCGCTGGGCATGGACCCGAGCGCCGATGACGTTATCCGCGCCATGCTCGATCAGTTCAACACCGAGTACAAGTCTCTCGATTTTGCCGGGTGCGAGGCCAAGATCAAAGAGCGTTACGGCGTGGAGATGTCCGATTACGACATCATCAATCTCGCTTCCATCGTTGAGCGCGAGGGTCTCAACGCCGAGCAGCGCGCACATGTCGCCTCGGTCTTCTACAACCGCCTTGCCGGCAAGCTCGACGGCCTGCGTTATCTCAACAGCGATGCGACCATGATGTATGTCACCGGTGGCGAGGTTTCCTCTGACGACCTGCAGAGCGATAGCCTGTATAACACCTATAAGCACGAGGGTCTGCCACCCACGCCCATCTGCTCCCCGTCGCTCGAGGCACTCAAGGCCACGCTTGAGCCGACTGACTCCGATGACCTGTATTTCTACATTACGCAGGACGAGGAGTACTTCTCGCAAACCTACGAAGAGCACCAACAGTCTTGGAATTAAACATGAGGATTTTCAGCCCCAAACGATATGTTGCATCCGTCGACCGCATCGACCTTGATACCCTGTGGGCCGACGGCAAACGCGCCATTCTGCTCGATCGCGATAACACCCTGGTGCCGCGCGACACCGAGCAGGTTCCCGCCGCGGTTTCCGCTTGGCTCGACGCCGCCCGCGCCAAAGGCTTTAAGCTGTGCATGGTGTCTAACAACTGGCATCGCGACCAGGTCATGAGCTCTGCACGCGAGCTGGGACTCGAGGCCATTAGCCACGCCATGAAGCCGGCTCCGTTTGCCCTCAAGGCGGGTCTTAAGCGCCTCGGCGCCACGGCCGACGAGGCGGTGCTGATCGGTGATCAGCTCTACACGGACGTGTGGAGCGGCAATTTCGCCGGCGTCGATACCATCCTGGTAAAGCCGCAGGCCACTCAGGACCTGTGGTATACGCAGATCTTCCGTATCTTTGAGCGCCGGGCCCTGCGCGACCTTCCCTGCGAGGAATAGGTCTCGCTATGTCCCAGCACACCAAACACGGCTGCGACCATATCTTCTTTATCGGCTTTTTGGGCGCGGGCAAATCGACGCTTGCGCGCAACGTGGGCACTATGTTCAAACGTCGCTTTATCGATACCGACCGCCTTGTCGTGCGTCGTTGCGGTAAATCGGTGACCGAGATTTTTGAGACCGAGGGGGAGGGGCGTTTTCGCGAGCTCGAGACATCGGCGCTCCGTTCGCTCCAAAGCGAGCGCAGCCTGCTGGTTTCCTGCGGCGGAGGTATCGTCGAGACTCCGGTGAATATTGAGCTTATGCATCAGATGGGTATCTGTGTGTATCTCGAAGGCGACTTTGAGGATTCGATTCGCCAGATTCGTCGGTCCGACACGCGTCCCGATTTCCGTTCGCCCGAGCATGCCGCGCGCCTGTTTGAGCATCGCCGTCCGCTATATCGCCAGGCCGCCGATATTACCCTTGATATTCGCAACAAGTCCTTCGAGGACGTTTCCTACCTTTGTGCCGAGATGCTTTTGGAGCGTGGGCTGCTATGATTCGCCGTCAACTGATCAATTTTCAAAACCGCAGTGTCGATGTCCGCGTCGGATTGGGCGCGTTCGAGGAGCTGTCGCGCATGTTTGCCTCGGCTGTGGGAAAGCCTAAGCGCGCGTTGGTGGTTTGGAACGACGCCACGTCAGAGCGTTTTGGCGAGGTCGTCGAGCATGCGCTGGTTGATGCCGGTTTTGTCGTGTCGCAGCTCCCACTTGAGGTTTCGCCTGCTGGTGCCACGCTGGCCGATGCCGATGCCATCTTTGGCGCCCTATCTGCCAACGGCATTACCTGCGACGATCTGGTTGTCGCCGTTGGTGATGCCGCAACCTGCTCGGTTGTTAGCTGGTGTGCTAATCAGTGGTGCGGTCGCACCGAGTGCGCCTTGCTGCCGACAACGTTCGACGCCATGCTCACGGTCGCGACGACCATGAAGCCGCTCGTCGCCTCGTCGTTGAATGCGCTTCCCGCTATCGCGTTCCGTCCCGAATCGGGCTTGGTCGTGTGTGACCTCGACCTTGTTCGCGAGGCGGACCCCGAGGATCTCAAGCTCGGCTATGTGGTGCTTGTTGGCACCATGCTTTCGAGCAGCAAGTCCCGCTGGAATCAGTTTACCGAGACTGTTCCCGAGATTCTTTCCGGCGAGGAGGTCGCGCTCGTCAATGCTGTGCAATGGTCCCAGACCGCGCGCAAAGACGTGCTCATGGCCACGAACCCCAGTGCTCGCCATGCACTCGATTTTGGTAAGACAGGGGAGCGCACCCTTCGCGCCTGCCTGGGCGAGGCCGCGGCTAACGTTCCCGCATACCAGCTCCTTTCCGAGGGTATGCGCTTTGAGGCGCGCCTAGCACATGATGCCTGCGACTTCGATATCGACAATGTGTTTGAGGTCGACGATTGCCTGGAGGACTTTGGCATCGAAGAGCTTGCCTTCGACTTGGAGCCCACCGCGTTTATCGAGGAGTTCCGCAAGCAGCAGTTTGCCCGCTCAAACCGCAGCATGCTGCCGCTGCCCGCGGCGCTCGGCGCCATCCGCCTGACAAATGTCGAGGACGAGATTCTCGAACGCCATGCGCAGGCGTATCTGGCTTCTCGCAAGGAACTTTTTTAACTTTATTGACATCCATCGTCTTTCGTATCATTTTGAGGGACGGGTTTTCAATCGGTTGCGAATCGCTTGTGGTTCGGCTATTCGTTTGAAGCCCGTCCTGCTCTTTTTGAGGACAATAAGAAAGGAATCTGAATGTCTGAGTTTGCTGCCGGTCCTGCCGGTCGTATCGAGCGTGTCCGTGCCCTGATGGTCGAGCGCGGCTACGATGCTATCGTCGTGCGCGATGAGGCCAACCTCCGTTGGCTCACGGGTGTGAAGGGCGTCTTCGATTACACCTTCGAGTTTCCGCACGCCGCATTTATTACGGCCGATCAGTGCCTGTTCCATACCGACTCGCGCTATCTCAACAGCTTTGAGGAGAACACGCCCGCCGGCAGCCCCTGGGTCTACGACATGGACGAGGGCACCATCCCCGGTTGGGTTGCCGACAAGATCGCGGCCAACAAGTGTCGTGTCTGCGCCGTCGAGGATGACATGCAGATTAACTTTTACCAGGGTATTCAGCGTGGTCTTGAGGATCGCTCCGTCGCCTGCATGCTGCCGCTGATGCATGACGACATTCGTAAGATGCGCGCCATCAAGGATGCCGAGGAGATCGAGCTCATGCGACACGCGCAGTCGATCACCGATGCCGCCTTCCAGCATATGCTCGGCTTTATTAAGCCCGGTATGACCGAGAAGCAGGTTCGCAACGAGCTCGAGAACTTTATGTTCGCCAACGGTGCCGACAGCTTGGCCTTTGGCTCCATCGTCGCGAGCGGTCCCAACACCGCCAACCCGCATGCCGTCCCGAGCGACCGTGTCATCGAGAAGGGCGATTTCGTCCTCATGGATTATGGCGCGGGCTACTGCGACTATCGCTCCGATATGACGCGTACCGTCGTGATGGGCGAGCCCACGCAGGAACAGCTCGACCTGTACGAGCTCGTGCGCCGCACCCACGAGGAGTGCGTCGCCGCTATCCATCCGGGCGTCGAGGGTAACGATATCTTCAAGCTTTCCAAGAAGATCATCGGCGATGCCGGTTATGGCGATTACTACAACCATGGCCTGGGCCATGGTGTCGGTATCGACATCCACGAGCTGCCCAACTTCAACCGCAGCAAGAACATCATCGAGGTCGGCTCGGTTGTCACCATGGAGCCCGGCGTCTACCTGCCCGGCGTGGGCGGCGTGCGCTTGGAGGATTACGGTGTTGTCACCGAGAACGGCTATGAGCCCTTCACCAAGACCCCGCACGACTTGCACGTCATCGACTGCTAAGCCATTCAGTTCGATTTTGGAAGCGGGGCGTCCGAAATGATTCGGGCGCCCCGCGTTCTCTTTTTATGCGCTCGCCGCAGGCGCCGCCTGCAAGTGTATAATTTCGCTCGTATGTAATTTGGACGCTTGTGCGTTCTACCCATAACAAGAAAGGTCGCTATGCCTACCATTTCTACCGCCGACTTCAAGAACGGCCTCGGTCTCCGCATTAAGGACAAGGTCTACACCATCGTCGAGTTCCAGCACGTCAAGCCGGGCAAGGGCGGTGCTTTTGTGCGCTACAAGACCCGCGATATCAAGAGCGGTCGTGTCGTCGAGAACACCTGCAACGCCGGTACCAAGTTCGAGAGCGTCATGCTCACCACCCGTGAGTTCCAGTACCTCTACAACGACGGCGCCGACTACATCTTCATGGACAACGAGTCCTACGAGCAGGTTCCCGTTCCCGAGGACATGGTGGGCGAGAACTCCAAGTGGCTGCGCGAGAACGACACCTGTCAGCTGCTCTTCGCCGACGACGAGCTCATGGGCGTGACCCCGCCGATGTTCATCGAGACCACCATCGTCCAGACCGACCCGGGCTTTAAGGGCGACACCGTTCAGGGTTCCACCAAGCCGGCCACCATCGACACCGGTGCTGTCATCCAGGTCCCTATGTACCTCAACGAGGGCGAGGTCATCAAGGTTGACACCCGCGACGGCAAGTTCGTCTCCCGCGTCTAGCAACCAACTCTTCTAGGAGGACTCATGCCCCAGGAAATCAAGATTGACGGCATCGGTATTTCGCCCGATGTTCTGACCGCCATCGTCTCGCGCGCCGTCACGGATGTCGAGGGCATCGCCTCCGTGGGCGTCAAGGACCTTGCCACCAACCTTGTCTCCATGATGCTTTCGTCCAAGGCCCCGGCTTCCGAGCCGCCGGTAGAGGCCGAGGTCATCGGCGACAAGCTCGCACTCACCGTGCGCGTCGTGGTGTTCTTTGGCTATCCGTTCAAGAAACTCGCCGAGGCCGTTCGCTCCGCCGTGGTCGCAGCTATCGATGCCCAGGTAGGCGTCGAGGTCGAGCGCGTTGACGTTTGCATCGACGGCCTCGTTTTCCCCAAGGAGTAACCTTTGAGCCTTAAGGTTTATCGCGGGCGTACGCTTGCCCGCAGTCAGGCGCTGCAGCTGCTGTTCCAGGCCGAGGCGACGGACAGCCCGCTCGAGCGCGTCCTCGAGGGCGATTTCCTGATCTCGAAGGGTCCCCTCGACCCCTACGCTCTGGAGCTGTGCCGCGGTGCCTACGAGTATATCGACCGCATCGACTGCGCCCTGCGCTCCATCGCCAAGAACTGGGATCTTATGCGCATGCCCGGCGCCGATCGCAATCTGCTGCGTATCGCCGTCTATGAGATGCGCTTCCTCACCGACGAGGAGGTCTCGGACGCCATCGTGATCAACGAGGCTGTAGAGCTTGCCAAGGCCTATGGCACCGACCAGTCCGCGTCGTTTGTCAATGGCGTGCTGGGCAAGATCGCGCGTAGCGAGGAGCTGCCGGGCGAGGACCTGTATCAGGAGCTGCTGGCCGAGGACCGCGCCCGCGAGGAGGCCCAGGCCGCCGAGGCTGCCGCCAAGGTTGCCGCCGCTCAGGCTGCGGCCGGCGTTCTCGACGAGGGTGCCGAGGTCGCCGAGGTCGAGACCGGTACCGTCGAGGAGTAGCCATGCCAGAGGGTTCCGTCCGCAACTTCGATGAGATCTCGGACCGCTTGGACCAGATCATCGCTACCGTTCGCTCCAAGGATACGTCCTTGGAGCGTTCGCTCGATTTGTTTGACGAGGCGATCGAACTTGGCTCCCGTGCGGTCGATATGGTCGACAAGTTTGAGTTGACGCCTCGTGAGGCCGATAAGCTCGAGCAGGAATACGATGAGGATGCGGCAAACGAATCCCAGGATAGCCAGGCCGCGTCTCCGGATACGAATGGTTGATGGCATTCATGAAACGCGTGCGTCTCGATGACGAACTGATTTCACAGGGCATCTGCGCCGGCCGCGCGGATGCCCTTCGCACTCTTATGGCCGGCTTGGTCTCGAGTTGCGGCGAGCGTTTGACCTCGCCGGGCCTTAAGGTGACGCCCGGTCTGCCCCTGCACGTGAAGGGCCGTATTCCCTACGTGGGGCGCGGCGGGCTCAAGCTCGAGGGCGCGCTCGATGCGTTTGGGATCGATCCCATGGGACTTGCTTGCCTCGATGTGGGCTGCTCCACGGGCGGCTTTACCGATTGCCTGCTCAAGCGTGGCGCCGCAACGGTCGTTTCGGTCGATGTGGGTCGCGCTCAGTTTGATTGGTCGCTGCGCCAAGACGAGCGCGTGAGGCTCCATGAGCGCACCAACGTGACACAACTGCCCGAGCTTGGCTACGGCGGCGCTATCGACTTGGCTGTCTGCGATGTGTCGTTTACGAGTATCGCGAATATCATCGACGCCGTGTTGGCGTGCCTGAAGCCTTTGGGTTCGTTCTGCACGCTCGTAAAGCCGCAGTTTGAGGCGCCGGCTGCGCTGGTGGGCGAGGGCGGTATCGTGACCGATCCCTCCGTCCGCCGCGATACGCTTGTGGCGGCGATTGAGCTCTTTGCCGCCAAGGGCCTGTTTCCGCTCGACGTGTGCGTGTCGCCCATCCATGGCGCCAAGGGCAACGTCGAATTTTTCCTGTACGGCACGAGGTTTGCCTCTGGCGAGCGTGCCGACGATGAGCTGCAATCACAGGTAACGGCTTTGAGCGAGAAAGCTGCAACGCTATGAAGGTCTTTCTGGTTCCCAATTACTACAAGCAAGAGGCGGTCGAGAGCGGCCTAATGCTCGAGCTTTGGCTTTCGCGCCAGGGCTACGAGGTCGCATGGGCTGCCGATCAGCGTTCCAAGATCCAGCGTGCGCCCGATGTTGACGATGCCGACCTGGTCATTACGCTCGGCGGCGACGGCACGCTGTTGCGTGCCGCCCGCATTCTCAACTACCGCGAGATCCCCATTCTGGGCCTTTCCTATGGTCATTTGGGTTTTTTGACGGCTGCGAGCCCCGAGGATCGCGATATTTTGCAGGTCGTGAGCGATGCCCTTTCCGGTGAGCTCCATGTGAGTCGCCGCGCCACCCTCGCCGCGGATATCGTTTCGGTGCGCGAAGATGGCACGAAGGATGTCGTGCGCACGTTTGCCCTTAACGATATGGCGCTTACGCGCGGGCCCCTGTCCGATATGGTTGAGTTCGACATCACGGTGTCCGGCCATCATATCGACCGCCTGCGCGGTGACGGCGTCGTCGTTTCGACAGCGACCGGTTCCACCGGCTATGCGCTTTCCGCCGGCGGCCCCATCGTCAGTCCCGATTACACGGGCATGGTTTGCGTGCCCATCGCCCCACATACCATTCAGGCCCGCGCCTTTTTGACCTCGCCAAGCGATGTCGTTGAGATCTTTATGTCCGATGACCGCCCGAGCGTGCCTGCGATCGCCATCGATGGACAGTTTATCACCTGCGATGGCACGGTCGAGAGCGTGGCTGTGCGTCGCGGTCCCGGCGATGTTCTGCTGCTGGATTACGGCCCCGAGAGCTTCTATAACTCGGTGAGCCGCGTGTTCTACGGAGTTCGTCATGATCGATGAGCTGCAGGTTTCCAACATTGCCCTCATTCGCGAGGCGACGTTGGTTCCGAGCGCGGGCTTAACGGTTCTGACCGGCGAGACCGGCGCCGGTAAGACTGCGTTGCTCTCGGCGCTTAAGCTCATTCTGGGCGAGCGCGCGGATTCGTCGACGGTGCGCGAGGGCGAGACGCTTGCCAACGTCGAGGCGCGCCTGTTTGACGGCCCGCACGACACGGAGGGCTTCACCGTTCAGCGCAGCCTTTCTGCCGAGGGTCGCAGCCGCGTAAAAATTGACGGCCGCATCGCCAGCGTGCGTGAGCTTTCCGAGCGCGTCGGCGTGATGATGGATCTTTGCGGCCAGCACGAGCACCAGCGCCTCCTCGACCCGGCGCATCATGTTGCCATGGTCGATGCATGGGCGGGGCGCCCGGCGCTCGAGGCGCTCGATCGCTATCGTGCTTGCCTTAAGGCATCTCGCGCAGCTGCCAAAGAGGTCCGTCGCGTCGAAGAGGCCTCGCGTGCGCAGGGGAGTCGTGTCGAGGAGGCGCGCTTCGCTCTGGAGCGCATCGCCGAGGTCGACCCCAAGCCGGGTGAGTATGAGGAGCTCGAGGAGCTGCTGCCGCGCTCCGAGCATGCCGAGGTGTTGGTGGCAACGGCCAACGATGCCCATGCGTCGCTTGCTGCCGAAGGGGGAGCACTCGATGCCGTGAACAGTGCCGTCGCGGAGCTTTCGCGTATGGCTACTGTCGATCGCAAGTTGGGTGATATCGCCGATGCGCTTTCGGATGCCTGCATCTCGCTCGAGGATTGTGCCAACGAGCTGCGTGCCTATCGAGATGGGGTCGCCTTCGACCCGCGCGAGCTGGCTCGTATGCGCGAGCGGTATTCCGACCTTAAGGGACTTTTGCGTCAGTGGGGTCCCACCATGGACGACGTGTTTGCCATGCGCGATAGCTCGCGAGAGCTGTTGTCGCTGGTAGACGATGGTGATGAGCGGATTAAGAAGGCGCGCGAAGCGCTTGGCGCGGCAGAGCGCGAACTGTTCGCCGCCGCCAAGGCACTTAAGCGTGCACGCAATACGGCAGCCCCGCACTTTTGCCACGCGGTTGGCCGTCAGATGGCGCGCCTGGAGATGGGCGGCGCCGAGCTCGTTTGGGACTCGCGCGATCTTCCGCGCGCCGAGTGGACGCCGGCGGGTCCTTCGAGCTACGAGCTTTTGTATCGTAGCGGTGCCGGATTGACGCCGCGCCCCCTGCGCCGCATTGCGTCTGGTGGCGAGCTGAGCCGTGTCATGTTGGCGAGCAAGGTTGTTTTGGGTAACGCGGACGGCGTGGATACGTTGGTGTTCGACGAGGTCGATGCCGGTGTTGGCGGCTCTACTGCACGCGCCCTTGCGAGCGTTCTGGCAGATCTTGCCGCAACGCATCAGGTGATTGTCGTAACGCACCTGGCGCAGGTCGCCGTCATGGCCGACAAACATTACGTGGTGAGCAAAGAGCCGGGCGACGTTCCCCAAACCCATCTGGATGAGGTGGCCGGGGACGCCCGTACCGCAGAGATCGCCCGTATGCTGAGCGGCGATCAATCGGAGGCAAGCTTGGCGCACGCTAAGCAGATGCTCGAGGAAGCGCGTGCTTAGGCCGAGCCGTTACATGTATGTTCGACCCGGCCGCCACGAAACCGGACCATCTACTACGTTTAATAGGCTATCGGCAACCACGCCTTGAATTGCAAAAAGAAAACCGCAGGTAGAACGCCTGCGGTTTTTCTATTTTCGGTATGTGGTTGGGCCATACTGATAAAACGTAGTAGATGGGCCGGTTTCGTGGCGAGTGGCGTTTGTCGGCTCGCCAAAATTTCTATTCCACGACCTTATCCGGCTGGATAAGCTCCTCGTAGTAGCTGATGTGCTCTCGGGCGTCCTCGATTTCGGGCAGCAGGAAGTTGTAGATAACCTCGATGATCATCGTGGCGCTGATCTTGGAGAACGCAAAGTCGCCCGTGGTGAGCAGCGCCTCGTGGTTCACGGTATTAAAGGTGTAGTCGGCTAGGCGAGCAAGCGGAGACTTGCTGTCGCTGCTGATGACGACTACGGTGGCACCACAGCCTCGAGCCGCTTTTGCCATGCGATTCAGTCGACGCGACTTGCCAGAGTTCGAGATCAGCACGATAACGTCGCCGGGGCGTAACGTGAGCGCAAAGCCGATTGATGTCTCGCTGATGGTGCTTGACATACAGCGAAGGCCCAGTTGTGAAAACTTAAACGTCGCGTCGAGCGCAACGGCGTTGGTATTACCTACGGCTGCAAACTCGATAGCCCCTGCGTTCTTAAACGCGTGCACGACGGCTGCCAGTGTATCGTGATCAATGCCATCGATGGTCGCATTGAGTTCACTGACCTTTGCGGCGAGGATGTTTTTGAGGCTCTGCTCCATATTATCGAGCGAGACCTCGTCCGTGAGGCCCTCGTTGCGCTGGCTCTCCAGGTCGCGCGCCAGCGAAAACTGAAAGCTGCGAAAGCTTCCAAAGCCCAGCTTGCGGCAGAAGCGCGAGACGGTGGCCTCGGAGGTTGCGGCGGCGCGCGAGAGTTGCGCGGCTGTTAGGCGCGGTGCCTCGGACTGGTGCTCTAGGATATAGTCGACAATGCGCTGCTCGGACTCGCTGTATCCCTTGTGCGTGCTAATAAGGGAGAGTGCGCTCTTGCTGCTATCGGACATGGATGACTCCTGGTTGGCATTAAAAGCTGTCTTGTTGTGTGCCGCTCTAGTATACGGGGATTTCAATTACAAGATACACCTTGCTGTTTCAAAAGTTGATGGTAAACTTTCATCGACCGTTTGCGGTTGTGAAAGAACCTTTCACCGGAGAAATAGGCTGGATTGCTTCTCATATAAACGGTGGCTTGGTATCTTTCAGGAGTTGAAAAACGCGCACTGTAGCGCGTGTAGGGGAGCGCCCGCGGGCGCAGTACTCAAGAAGGAGGGACACATGGCTAAGTTTGACATCATCGCCGCCACCGGTTGCCCGACCGGCATCGCGCACACCTTCATGGCGAAGGAGGCGCTGGAGAAGGCAGCTGCCGAGCGCGGTCTGACCATTAAGGTCGAGACTCATGGCCAGGTCGGTGTCGAGAACGAACTCACGAAGGGTGAGATCGCCGGTGCTAAGGCCGTCGTCGTCGCAGCCGATAAGGATGTCCAGGCGGAGCGTTTCGCCGGTAAGCCCATGGTTTCCGTCGGTGTTTCCAAGGCCCTGTCCGTCGAGGCTGCCGGCAAGCTGATTGACCGTGCTCTCGCCGCCAAGGGCGACGACACGGTTGCGGCTGCTGCCGATGTCGAGGATGAGGTCGAGGAGAAGGAGTCCATCGGTCACATCATCTATAAGCACCTCATGAACGGCGTCAGCCACATGCTGGTCTTCGTCGTTGCCGGTGGTGTTCTGACCGCCGTTTCGTTCCTGTGGGGCATCACGTCCTTCGACTCGACGGCTGCCGACTACAACAGCTTTGCCGCTATGCTCAAGATCATCGGCGGCATCGCCATGAACCTCATGGTTCCCGTGCTTTCCGCCTATATCGCCGAGTCCATCGGCAAGCGCCCGGCGCTCGTTCCCGGCTTTGTCGCCGGTATGATCGCCATCCAGGGCCTGCCCGTTAATGCCGAGACCGGCATGATCGATGCCGGCGGTGCCGGCGTGGGCTTCGGCTTCCTGGGCGGCATCGTCGGCGGCTTCCTCTCTGGCTATGTCATCCTGCTGCTCGAGAAGGTTTTTGCCAAGCTGCCCAAGAACCTGGACGGCCTCAAGGCTATCTTCCTGTACCCGCTGTTCTCGACCGCCATCGTCGGCCTGGTCATGCTCGGCATCTCCGGCCCCATGGCCGCCATTAACACCGCCATGATGGACTTCCTCAAGGGTCTGTCTGCCTCTGGCGCTGTTGTCCTGGGTCTTGCCATTGGCTGCATGTGCGCCTTTGATATGGGCGGCCCGGTCAACAAGGCTGCTTACGTCACCGGTACCGCTATGCTCACCGAGGCCCTGGCTGCCGGTGTCGGCACCGACACCTATAACTTCGGCACCAACTTCATGGCTGCCGTCTCCGCCGCCTGCATCGTTCCGCCGCTGATCACCACCTTCGCCGTTATCGTCGGCAAGAAGTACTTCAGCCAGGAGGATCATGACGCCGGTATCGTCAACCTCATCCTTGGTTGCACCCACATCACCGAGGGCGCCATTCCGTTCATGACCAAGAACATCTGGCCCGTCATGCCCATCATGATGCTCGGTTCCTCCATCGCCTCGATCCTGACCATTATGTTCAACGTCCACGATCCGGCGCCTCACGGTGGTTTCCTGGTCCTGCCCGTTGTCGAGAACGGTCCGCTGTGGGTCCTCGCGATCCTCATCGGCGCCGTGGTCGGTGGCATCCTGTTCGTTGCTTTCAAGAAGTATGACTTCGAGAAGAAACAGAAGGCCGCTCCCGCCGCTGCCGCTGAGCCGGTCGAGGCTCCCAAGGCCGCTGCCGTCGAGGCCCCCAAGGCTGAGGCTTCCGACTTCGTGAAGGTCGAGAACGTTTTTGTCGCCGAGGATTTTGCTTCTCGTGACGAGGCCCTGAGCTTTGTCTCCAACCAGGCTGTCAAGGCCGGTATCGCTGACGACGCCGACGCCGTAATGAACGCCTTCCTGGCCCGCGAGGCCGAGGGCACCACGGGCATGATGGAGGGCTTCGCTATTCCGCATGCCAAGTCTGATGCCATTACCGAGGCCGCCGTCATCGTCGTCAAGGACGACTCTGGCGTGACCGGTTGGGACACCATGGACGGCGCTCCTGTCAACGTGGCTATTGCCCTGCTCATCCCCGGTGCCCAGGCCGGCACCACGCACCTCAAGATCCTGTCCAAGGTCGCCGAGGCGCTCATGGACGAGGGCTTCCGTGCCACCGTTAAGGGTTCCACCGACGTTGCCGAGATCGCTAAGACGATCAACGCCCGTCTGGTCTAATCCCGCAGCTTGCGAATAACATCGCCCCCTGTATATAAGGCGGAGACTCCATCAGGGGTCCCCGCCTTTTTCAAGTAAACCGGTACTGAGGGACATTTCCTTCCTGCCGATAGTTCGGGATACTCCTCAGTTCACAAGAGGGCATAGATAGCCCCATCAACCAGATCAACCAGGCGAACAAAAACTCAGCCAAAATTTCTTTCGCACGATATTGCTCTGGACCGACCGAGTTTCCGCAGCTCGGCTGCCAGGCGGGGCGGTTAAGTTTGTCGCGAGTTCCGCACGCAAAGGAAAGCACTTAATGTGCTTTCCGTCTTGCGCAGGACTGTAGAGCAGCAAACTTAACCGCCCCGTCCGGCAGGCGAGCGTGCAGGAACGACATCTGTCCAACAATTCGTGCGAAACATAATGAAAAACCGTTTGATGTGAGTTAATATAATCAACGTCGTGAATATGGCTCCTGTCGCATTGCTGATAGGGGTTAAACACAAATAAGGAGTCAATTATGGTTTCTGAGAAGGCTACCCTCGTTAATCCTCAGGGTCTTCACATGCGTCCGGCTGGCCTCTTCGCCTCCACCATGGGCAAGTATGCCTGCGACGTGACGGTCGTCACCCCCGAGAAGGAGGTCAACGGCAAGTCCCCGATGGCCCTCATGGCTGCCGGCATCCCCTGCGGCACCGAGGTCGAGGTCAAGTGCGACGGCGCTGACGAGGCCGAGGCTCTGGCTGCTGCCATCGAGCTCATCAAGAGCGGTCTTGGCGAGTAGAACTCAAACGGGTCGCATGTTGAACAACTAAGTTCATATTTGGGGGCGCAGTGACCTGTTTAAAGGGAACTGCGCTCTTTTGTCATGGATATGGCAAAACGCTTTATCACATGACACGGAGAGAGGAATAGGAATGTATCAGGGAGTCAACGCTTCCGAGGGCATCGGTATCGGCACCGTCATGGTTGCCGTCGAACCCGACTTGACGTTTGAGCCGCACGAGGTTGCTGATTCGGCAGCAGAGAAGGAGCGCTACCAGACCGCTCTTTCGGTCTTCTGCGAGAAGACCCAGGCTCAGGCCGACCACATGAAGGAGACGGTGGGCGAGGCCGAGGCCGAAATCATGAGCGGACACATTGTCCTGGCTCAGGACCCGGGCATGACCGACGCCATCAACGCCGCCATTGACGGCGGCACCTGCGCCGAGCAGGCGCTCATGGACACCTCGACCATGTTTGAGAACATGTTCCTGTCCATGGACGATGAGATGTTCCGCCTGCGCGCGGCAGACATCGCCGACATCCGCACCGGTATTCTGGCCGAGCTTTTGGGCAAGGAGGTCGTCGATCTCTCCGTCCTGCCCGAAAACACTGTTGTTGTCGTGCACGACCTTACGCCGTCCATGACCGCCACGATCGATAAGGCTCACGTTGCCGGTATCGTCACCGAGACCGGTGGCCGCACGTCGCACTCCGCGATCATCGCCCGCGCCCTCGAGATTCCGGCTGTCCTTTCGGTTGCCAACAGCTGCACCGCGCTGCGCAACGGCATGACCGTTGTCGTCGACGGTGGCAAGGGTATCGTCGAGGCCGATCCCGACGAGAAGACGCTTGCCGCCTACACTGCCAAGGCCGAGGCTTTCGCTGCCGAGAAGGCAGCCCTCGAGGCTTTCCGTGGCAAGCCGTCCGTGACTGCCGATGGCATCAAGAAGATCATTGCCTGCAACATCGGTAACCCCGATGACGTGCCCAACGCGCTCGATCACGACGCCGAGGCCATTGGCCTGTTCCGCTCCGAGTTCCTGTTCATGGATTCCGCCGAACTTCCTTCCGAGGAGGAGCAGTTCAACGCCTATCGCAAGGTTGCCAGCGCGCTCAATGGCGCTCCGGTCATCATCCGCACGCTCGACGTGGGTGGCGACAAAGAGATCCCGTACCTGCACATGGTCAAGGAAGAGAACCCCTTCATGGGCTTCCGTGCCGTGCGTTACTGCCTGGCCAACCCCGACCAGTACAAGGTACAGCTCCGCGCTCTGCTGCGCGCCAGCGCCTTCGGTGATGTCAAGATCATGATCCCGCTCGTCACTTGCGTCGAGGAGGTCTTGGCCGTTAAGGAGCTCGTCGAGGAGTGCAAGTCCGAGCTGACCGAAGAGGGCCGCAAGTTCAACGAGAACATCGAGGTCGGCATTATGGTCGAGACGCCTGCCGCATCGCTCATCGCTGACCGCCTGGCCGAGGTCGCCGACTTCTTCTCGATCGGCACCAACGACCTGATCGGCTACACCATGTGTGCCGACCGTGGTAACGACACCATTTCTAACCTGTACCAGGTGTACTATCCCGCCGTGCTTCGCTCGCTCAAGAACATCATCGAGAGCGGCGTCAAGGCTGGCATCATGGTCGGTATGTGCGGCGAGGCCGCTGCCGATCCGCTGCTTGAGCCGCTGCTGATCAGCTGGGGCCTCGAGGAGTTCTCGATGAGTGCTCCGTCTATCCTTCGCGCCCGCAAGACCATCAGCCAGTGGACCAAGGCCGAGTGCGACGATCTCGCCGAGAAGGCGCTCGCCTGCACCACTGCCGAAGAGGTCAAGGCGCTGCTTGAGGCCGCCGCTCGCTAATTTGGTATCAGAGGTAACCGCGTGGTTGGAATGGGCTGGCCGCGCGGCCCTCAAATATACAGGGGGTACTGTAAATGTTCTACACGCTAACCGCTAACCCGGCTGTCGACATGACGGTTTCGAGCTCTCCGCTCGAGCCCGACGAGAACGTCCGCACCGGCTCGGCCAGCTACACGGCTAACGGCAAGGGCCTCGACGTGTCCTTCGCCTTTAAGAAGATGGGCGTCGACACCGTCGCGCTCGGCTTCTTCGCCGGCTTCACGGGCAAGTTCATCGTCGAGGAGGTTATGAACCTGGGTTGCCTGTGCCGCCCGGTTTGGACCGACGGCATCACGCGTATCAACACCTATGTCAACGATGGCCAGCACGAGTACGGCATCCTTAACCCCGGCGCCCCGATTACGCCGGAGCACCAGAAGGAGCTCTACAACATCCTGGACACCGCGGGCGATCTTGAGTGCCTGATCGTCTCTGGTTCCGTGCCTCCCAAAGCTACGCCCGACTTCCTGGCTCAGGTCATGGATCACGCTCAGGCTCGTGGCGCCGACGTCGTCCTGGACCTGTCTTCCGACAAGCTCAAGGAGCTCGCTCACAAGAAGCCGCTGCTCATCAAGCCGAACCATCACGAGATGAAGGCCATCTTTGGCGTGCCGGTCGACACCGACGACGAGGTCCGCGTTGCTATGAAGATGGCTCACGATGCCGGCGTCCAGAACGTGCTGCTCACCCGTGGTAGCCGCGGCGACGCTTACTTCTCCAACGGCGAGGACATCTGGTACGCTAAGCGTGAGTTCAACATCAAGCTGGTCTCTTCCGTCTGCGCCGGCGACTGCACGCTCGCTGCGTTCCTGCACAAGTGGTACAGGGATCGCGATAACGTCGAGGAGGCCATGAAGCTCGCTATGGCCACCGGCGCCAACGTTGCCGAGTCCGTGGGCATCGGCGACTTCGGTCACGTCGATGAGTATAGTAAGCGCGTTGCTGTCCGCAAGCTCGATCGCAAGTAAGCGAAACGCTACATATTCGTGGCTATATGGCGCCCCGGTTTAAGCCGGGGCGCTTATTTGTAAATTGCAAATGAGCTTCAGGGCAAGCACTCCTGATTTTTTTGCCCCGCCTTGCTGCTTTTCTGTCGACCTGCACGCGTTCTACACCGTTCGCCGAGTTGCTATGGTCTTTTCACAAGACGTGGAATATACTTTCATTATCACGTTGCTTTGTGAAAGGAACATTCATGATTTACACGCTCACTGCAAATCCCGCCATTGATTACAACATTTCCTGCGACGGACTTTCCGCCAACACCGTCACCCGCACGCGCAACGCGGTCTATACGCCCAATGGCAAGGGTCTCAACGTCTCGTTCACCCTCGATCACTACGGTGTCGACACCACGATCCTGGGCTTTTTTGCCGGCTTCTCAGGCGAGTATATCGTCAAGGGCGCCGAGGCCCTGGGTGTGCCCGTCAAGCCCGTGTGGACTGACGGCATCACGCGCGTCAACGTTTTCCTCAACGCTGGTCCCGATACCGAGTACAACATGGTCAATGCAGGCGCTGCCATCAATGCTGCCAACGAGCAGGAGATGTTTGAGCTCATCGACTCGCTCGACGACATGACCTGCCTGGTCATTAGCGGCTCGCTGCCCCCCAACACCTCCGAGGGTTTCCTGGCCGAGGTTCTTCGCCGTGTTAAGGCAAAGGGTGCCGAGTTCGTGCTCGATATTTCGAGCCATCAGCTGGCCGATCTTATTGCCATGGAGCCGTTGCTCATTAAGCCCAACGACGACGAGCTGCTCGACATCTTTGGCATTAAGGTGAGCGGTGGCGACGACGAGTCCGTTAAGTGCGCTATGGCTGAGCTGCACGCCAAGGGCGCTAAGAATGTGCTGCTGACCCTTGGTGGCGACGGCGCGTACTTCTCCAACGGCGAGCACATTTGGTTTGCCAAACGCACCTTTGAGGTCAAGCTGCTCTCGACGGTCTGCGCCGGCGATTCCTCGCTTGCCGCCTTCCTGTCCGTGTGGCATGATGCCCCCGAGTGCGTCGAGGACGCCCTGCGCCTCTCGATGGCAACCGGTGCCAACGTGGTCGAGTGCCCTGGTTTGGGCGATTTTGCCAAGGTGGACGAATATAAGAAGCACATCGACGTTCGCCGGGTCTGCTAACCGTTTAGACACATCGTTGCCGAACACCCGCTTTGGATCTCCGAGGCGGGTGTTTTTATCTGTTGGCCGCATGGGCTCTACTGTCTCGTTCGCGCGAATCGACGATGTGATTTCATGTGCGCTTACGCTTGTTTCTTGCTAGACTGCTTGAGAACCATCGTTTAACGCTCGCAAGCGAAGGAGGCCATAGGTATGTGTAATGTTTCGCTCAACGGTACGCAGCCCACAGATGCCTCCCTGCGTGTGCTACGTGCGCTTGAGGACGCCGGTCTCGAGGCCTGGTTCGTAGGCGGTTGGGTACGTGACGCCCTGATGGGACGTCCCAGCCACGATGTTGACATGTGCTGTAGCGGCCTGTGGCAAGAGTCCAAGGCGGCGCTCGAGGCAGCCGGCATTGCGGTAGTTGAGTCGGGCATAAAATTTGGCGGCATTACCGCCCTTTGTGACGATGAGCGTATTGAGGTCACGACGTATCGCCTGGACGGTTTTTACACCGATGGTCGCCATCCCCAGAGTGTGGAGCGTGCGGCGTCGCTTGAGGACGATCTGGCACGTCGTGACTTTACCGTTAACGCCATGGCTTGGCATCCCCAGCGCGGTCTTGTCGACCGTTATGATGGCCAGGGCGACCTGGAGCGTAAGCTGATTCGTGCCGTTGGAGATCCCAAGCGTCGCTTTAACGAGGATGCGCTTCGCATGCTGCGCGCCGTGCGTTTTGCCTGCCGTCTGGATTTTATGATCGAGCCTAAGACCAAACAGGCGCTTGCCGAGTGCTCGCCGCTGCTCGATGCCGTGGCATGCGAACGCGTGGGCATTGAGCTCGAGGGGATTCTATCGACCGGTCACGGGGGAGACGCGATGCTACGCTACCCTGAGCTTGTTTGCGCCGCCGTGCCCGAGCTTGCGCCGGCTCGTGGGTTTGACCAGCGCAGCGTCTACCACGCCTTTAATGTCTACGAGCATATCGCTCGCGTTTTGACGGTAGCGGGGGAGCTGGCACTGTGTGACGGCGTGGCGCCTTCGTCGAGCTTAATGTGGGCAGCGTTTTTGCACGATGTCTCCAAGCCCGATTGCTTTACGGTCGATCATGCGGGCAGCGGCCACTTTTACGGTCATCCTGAGCTTGGTGCCAAGAAAGCGCGCGCTATTATGGATCGCTTGGCGCTTTCGCACGATTTGGTTCGCGACGTGTGTCTGCTTATCAGGTATCACGATAAGCCGTTGCGCCCCGAGCGCTCTTGTTTGCTCAATATGATGCGCTCGCTTTCGGGTGAGGGCGTCGACACGCCGCGTTTGATTGACGAGCTTATGGACCTTAAGCGTGCCGATACGCTGGGTAAGGCACCGTCGTGCTTCTATTACGTCGAGACGATCGAGGAGATGCGTTCGCTCGCACACGAACTGTTGGAAGCGGGGGAGCCCTATACGCTTAAGATGCTTGGCATCAACGGAGGGGACCTGATTCGCGCCGGCGTCAAACCGGGGCCTGAGCTGGGACAGCTTCTCAACGTCGCCCTCGACGCCGTGATCGAGAAGAACATTCCCAACACCCGCGAGGCCCTTCTGTCCCACCTCAACCTGGGGTAGCTAATTTGGGACGGGGCTTTTTTAGCTACCCCCGCTGTCAATAGGACGAACAATCGTGATTCTGGCAGGGGTAGCTAAAAAAGCCCCGTCCCAAATTAGCTACCAGGTTGACCTGCTTGTTCCATAACCTCACGACAAAATTTGGCCAATTTGGAATTTCTTCTTGCGCTCGCGTTTTTTGTCCCGTAATATATGTCCTCGCAGCACGGCAGCGCAGATGTCATGTGGCCCGTTCGTCTAGCGGTTTAGGACGCCGCCCTCTCAAGGCGGAGATCACCAGTTCGAATCTGGTACGGGCTACCACTTCTTTTCTGCTGAGGCTTATGGCCCGTTCGTCTAGCGGTTTAGGACGCCGCCCTCTCAAGGCGGAGATCACCAGTTCGAATCTGGTACGGGCTACCAAGTTTTGGATACCCGACCTTCTTTTCGAAGGGCGGGTTTTTTATTACCTGCGGGCTTGTCTGTTAATCCCATTTGCCCCATAGCTTTACGTTTTGCTTGTCTCCCATACGGGTACAATAGGCCAGATACATTGACGGTCAGAAGGAGCCTCATGACGGAGTCCTCTCAGCATACCCCAAAGCCTCAAGTCGATGTTTCGGGCGGCGATGACAACAAGAGCGCACGTCGTGGTGCCATCTTTATTGGCATTGTGCTGGTGGGCTATATTGTCTATTTGGTCGTGACCGGTCAGATGGGTCAGTTCTGGGCCGCCATGGCTAGCGTTCAGGCGCCGTGGCTCGCTGCCGCGTGCTTCTGCATGTTCTTATACTTGTTTTTTGGCATCGTGGCGTACGCGATTGCCGTATGGCTCGATCCCAATTCGCCTGTCGGCATCCGCGACCTCATTTCGGTCGAGGCGAGCGGCATCTTCTTTGGCAACCTGACGCCCATGATGATGGGCTCCACGCCTGCCCAGATTTATCGCCTGACCAAAGCCGGGCAAAATGTGGGCGAAGCGGGTGCCACGCAGTTCACCCGCTTTATCGTGTACCAGTTTGGTTTGGTGGCATGGGGTGCCATTCTGCTGCTCGCCCGCATGCCGTTTTTCGCCGAGCGCTATGGCGACATGACGCTGCTTTGCGTCTTTAGTTTTGGCGGCCACTGCTGCATTCTTCTCGGCATCTTTGCCGTGGCGTTGATGCCCAAGACCGTCACGCGCGTCGCACATTGTATTATCAATTGGCTCGAGCGCATGGGCGTTTCCGCTACTAAGATCGAGGGCTGGCGCACCTTTGTCGATGGCGAGATCTACTCGTTCTCCGAGAAATTCAAACTCTCTGCCGGCCATTTTTCGTCCATGCTGCTCACGGTCGTCATCACCATGTTGCAGCTGGCGTTTTTCTACCTGGTTCCGTATTTTTTGATGCTTGCCTTTGGTCAGTACGACGTTGACTTTTTCTCGGTCATGGCGGCGAGTGCTTTTGTACAGCTGTTGAGTTCCGCCGTCCCGCTGCCTGGCGGCACCGGTGGTGCCGAGGGCGGCTTCGCGCTGTTCCTGGGTCACTTTTTTGGCACGGCAGCGACTGCCGGCTATCTGCTTTGGCGTCTGATCACCTTTATCGCGCCGACCATTTTGGCCGCCCCTCTTTTGGGCCTTAAGAGCGCTCATAACGAGAGTATCCATGCGCGCTGGGACCGTATGATGTGCAAGCTCGGGCGCACTCCTCAGAAGCCTTCTGCGTCCGTTAAGGCACATCCAACCTCTCAGGTTACCGTGGACCCCAATCAGCATGCTCAAAAGACTGCTGTGGCCTCTAAACCGGCACGGAAGACCTATGTTCGTCAGACTGGCGACGGTATCCGCGTTTCCCCTGCGGCGCTCAATAAAAAGAAGCGGCCCTAGAGCCCAGTTGGTGAGTCGTGCGTTCTTAATGATGCTCGTCATTGCGATGCTAGATGTAGGATAATCCTCTTACGTTGATTATCTCCCACTTGTACAGGAGCTATAGGTGGGCAGTTGACATGAAGGGGACACGTCTATGGCCACCACTAAACCGCGCCTTGACCGCCGCATCGTTCGCAGTCGCAATGCGATTCTTTCGGCGTTCGAGCGACTGCTGATGGAAAAGCCCCTCGCCGATATTACGGTGAGCGCCATCGCGCGCGAGGCAAATGTCGATCGTAAGACCTTCTACGTGCACTTTGGCACGGTGGACGGCTTGCTCGATGCCATTGCCGTGGATGTGGTCGAGATGATTGTCGACTCAGTCGAGAAGACGCTTTCCTCTATGGGCGGTAACACCAACGAACGAGCACTCGGAGCGGCGGCGACCTTCTTCAAAACCGTTAACGAGGCGCTGTGCAACAATTTGGTGCTCAATCGCCAGCTGATTGAAAACATTCCGCTCGACGACTTTATGGCTCGTCTTCGTGCGCCGCTCGAACATGAGATTGCCGAGCGCGATCTGCTGCCCCAAGGTCTCAAGGACGAGATGTTCGATTACTACCTGGCGTTTTTGCTGTCCGGTATTATCGGTATCTATCGCACGTGGGCATTATCCGACGGCTCGGTTCCCATCGAGCGCGTCTCGGCGGTCGCCAACGACCTGACCCTGAACGGCCTTTCGAGCCTAGAGACCCGTTTGTCTTAGTGCGGTATCCCCTGGAGCTCCCTTGCCGTTTAGGTCGTCTATCCGTAGTGTGATGCTCGATTGGTTGGGATGAATCTGAGTAAATACGCCCGGCGATATCCGAAAGATCGGTATCGGTTTTCTTGAATTATTGCGGGAGAGTGATAAAACCTAATTTAGGTTGTTTTGAACCTGGTGACTATGGCCTGATTCTGATGGATATTCAGATGTTTGTTATGGACGGGCAAAGTAGCAATAAAACAGAGATTGAAAAAATACGTATGAATAATATCGTTTCCTTGTTTATGTTTAGTCGTTGTGATTATGAGAAAGTAAAACAGGATGCATGGGAAGAAAACTGGAAAGCCATGCGGCTGTATTCTGTTGTGGCGCTTGTTGCCTTTGGAGTCATAACGCTGCTGAGTGCGGTTTCTCTGAGTATCGGAAAATATAAATGGGTGTATCTGGCCTATACGTTCCTTTCTTTGCTCTATTTTTGCATTTCTCGTTGTCAACTTAGAAGCTTCTTGGGGAAAGAGCTGGTTGTATACAGCTTTTTTGCCGCGCTGCTGCTGTTCGGCATTATTACGGGAACGCTGATTACGCCGGAGGAGCTCACGGTCAACTACATTGTGTTCATGATGGTAGCGCCGCTGCTGTTTACCGCTAGAGCGGCGGTCATGAACGGGCTGATCCTGAGCAGCATGTTGCTCTATACCGGACTTGCTTTCTTTGCGCAGCACAACCCAATTCTATCCAAAAACCTCGTGAATGTTATTTTGTACGGGGTGCTGAGCATGTTTCTGACTGCCACGATGATGCGAAGCAAGCTCCAGATAATTCTGTACCATAAGGAAATGGAAGCGTTGGAAGTCAGCAAGCGCGAATCGCAGGAACGACTCCTGAATTACGAGAGATTCCTCACGGACATGGTTCGGTATGCCGCTTCAGAAGCAACTCCGGACAAAGTGCTGAATCAACTGGTGGAGTATATCGGACAGCGTGTGACCGCCGATCGAGCGTACATCTTTGAACAGAATGACCGCGGAACGTTTGACAACACCTACGAGTGGTGCAAAGCGGGCGTACCCAAAGAAAAAGATAACCTGCAGGATGTGCCGTATGAAGGCATCATTGAAACATGGTTTGCACAATATCAAGAATCTAACAATGCCATCATCCTTGACATTGAAGAATGCAAAAAAACAAACGAAGCCATCTATGAACGGCTGAAACCTCAGGGTGTCAATACCCTTGTGACAGGGCCAATCAAAATCAACGGCAAGATGGTCGGATTCTACGGTGTGGACAATCCTCCCAAAGAGAAACTGCACGAGATCTCGAATGAGATGGATATGATCGAGTTTATGGTCTCTTTTATGATAAGACTGCGCGATAATGCGAATGCACTGGAGCACAGTGCGTTATATGACCAGCTTACAGATTGTAAAAACAGAAAAGCACTGGATTGGGCGTACACAGAAAAGCTGGAGAAGTACTTTCCCCTGGCGGTTGTCATGTGCGACCTAAATGGCCTAAAGGAAATAAATGACCAAAAGGGACATGACGCCGGTGATAAAGCCATTGTGCAGACCGCACAGACGCTGAAATCTGTGTTCGGAAAGCGTCATGTGTATCGGCTTGGCGGAGATGAGTTCATTGCGGTTCTGCCAAACATCACACATCCGGCGTTTCAGAAACTACTGGAAACGGCAAAAAGCCAACTGGGGGCTACCGCGTCCCTCGGTACGACGATAAGCGGCACAAAGGACACGGATTTTGAGTCGCTTCTGAAAGCCGCAGATGCGCAAATGTATGAAAACAAGAGGCAATACTACATCTCGGCAGGGAATGATCGGAGAAAGCACAGCTTGTGAGAGGGAAAAGCTGCGCATATAAACGTAAAACTGCACGGTATTTCACGACTTTGACCGCACAGGGCAGCACGGTTCGTGATGTCGCTTTCAAGCATATGGATGTTGCATTTAATCAGTCTGAAAATGCCCAGACGAGCATTTCGCCTGGGCAAGTAGTGCTCCGCCTTTCTTTAATCCTATGTTCGATTCCGCGCTCCTCAAAGACGAGGAGTCAACGCTTGACTGGGCGATACAACAGACGCAGACCGAGGGCGTGCGCACTTGCGAGCTCACTATTCCCGCGCGCTCCCATGTTGAGGGGCTTCTTGGGATTGATAGGGCCGATGCTTCCCTAACGGTTGCCGTCACTGCGGCGGGCACCTCTCAGGATCCGGTTTCTGCGGTGACCCCTGTGGATTCTTACGGCAGCAAGATCACGTTCACCACGTTTTGGGCCGATAACAACAACGCCAACCGCCCGTCCGCGCAGGCTCTCCAGAATCGAAACGAATACCGTGTGTTCTATTCTCTTGATGGCGGTAAGACCACTACCTGGTGGAGACGGGCGAGTCCGCGCTCACCAAGAAGCCCGGCGCGGCCGGCGCGGTGACCGAGTTCACGCTCGGTGGCAGCGATAGGGGAGAGACGAAGGCCGTCAAGGTCGAGAACGACGAGTTCAACGCGGGGCTCGCCATTGAGAAACGCGATGCCGCGACCGGATCTCCGGTCAACGGTGCGGGCTTCGAGCTCGTCTACACGCCGCTTGGCAAGACTGACTCCGTGACGATCTCCGGGCTTAAGACCGGCTGTTCATATGTGCTCGACGCGACGGGCACGCAAGTGGCGGCGCATTCCTCAAATGCGGACGGCTGCCTTAAGGTGACGGGCCTCAAGAAGGGCGGCTATCGGCTGATCGAGACGGTTTCCGCAACCGGCTATGCGCCGGTTGCGCCGGGCGGCTCGCTCGTGAGCTCGTTCGATGTGCTCGATGCTGCCAATGGGGTCGGCAACGTGCTCACCACGGCAGACAGCTCGGCTCCCGTCGTTACCAACGAGCCGCTGCTGGGTAGCGTGTCGATGCGCAAAGTCGACGAGGGCGGACAGCCCATTGCCGGCGCAACGTTTAAGCTGCAGCTCAAGAGCGGTTCGGACTGGGTCGATGTGGGCGATAGCCGCGCAACCGATACGGATGGCTCCATCGTGGCGACGGGTCTCGCTTGGGGCACCTATCGCTTTGTCGAAGTCGCCCCCGCGGCTGGCTATTACCTCGATCGCGAGGAAGTCGCTACAAACGAACTGACCGTTACGGCAGATAATGTGGCCGGTTCCATCGAGCTACCGCTCGACTGCGGCACAGTGACCAATACGGCTTTTGGCCTTAAGCTGCTCAAGCGTAATGGGTCCGGCGATGCGCTGCCCGGTGCGGTCTTTACTGTTGAAGGCCGGTTCGCCGACGGCTCCACTGTTGCCACGCTTGCTTGCGGCGACGATGGCATCGCCTCGCTTGGCTCGGCCCAGCTCGTGGCCGGGGAGACCTATACCGTGACGGAGACTGCGGCGCCTGCCGGTTACATGATCGGCGACGGCATCGCCTCGAGCGCGTCGTTCTCCTTCTCGGTTGCCGCGGACGGGTCTTGGTCCGCTGTGGGTGAGAGCAACCCCGCCGTCTGGTCCATGAGTGGCACGGGCACGCTTGAGCTTGCTGTGACCGATAAGGCCCATACGGTCTCGCGTTCCAAGGACGGCATGCCCGGCACGGGCGACAGTCTGTTTGCTGTCTCTGACGCGCTCGCAACGCTTGGTCTCATGGCGCTTGCCATTGGCTTGCGTCGCACGCGTCGACGCGGCTAGGCGGTAATTAATTACGCCAAGGCGGGGCATACGGTTCATCACCGTATGCCCCGCCTTTCTTGTCTGATGCGTCATCCCGCGTTAGCAGCTGCTCTTCGCCGCTCGTATCGCTCTCGCCCATGATGGTGCCGCCGATCGCGTCGAAAATGTTGGTGTAAGGGTGACACCCTAGCGCTCGTTTAACGAAGAACGGCCTTCGTCCTAGAATCTGAAATCACCACAACAACAGGTTCTAGGAAAGGACGAAGACCGCTATGGAAATCTTATCAGACCCGACGCCGGACATGCTCGCTATGCCCCGTTTCGACGACGGCGCCATCGATATGCAGGAGCTGCTTCGCAGACTCGCCGAGCAGGTCGATCGCGTCGAAAATGTTGGTGTAAGGGTGACACCCTAGCGCTCGTTTAACGAAGAACGGCCTTCGTCCTAGAATCTGAAATCACCACAACAACAGGTTCTAGGAAAGGACGAAGACCGCTATGGAAATCTTATCAGACCCGACGCCGGACATGCTCGCTATGCCCCGTTTCGACGACGGCGCCATCGATATGCAGGAGCTGCTTCGCAGACTCGCCGAGCAGGTCG
>NZ_JBQKEF010000019.1:0-32720 GCF_052121455.1 Collinsella sp. LCP19S3_D3
CGAGCCGTGACCGGAATCGGTGAAAATACGTTAGCGCAACCGGTGAAACCGCCTTTGCGCGAACGGCGCGCCTGTTTAGCGAAACTGGTGAAAAATAGATTGACGCTAACAGCGGACAGGGTCGAGGCGGCATAGGATATCAACCGTATTCCAGATTCTGGGACGCCGGGCCGACTCGCTTCGGATCGGGCACTACACCAACTTTCTCGACACTACCGCCTTATCCCCTCCGAGTTGCGGTGAAATAAGGACTGAATAGGCCTTTTAACGGCTAAAACACTCCCTATTTCACCGCAACTCAGGGGGGGGGATTGCATTACTGGTAGCGCAGGCACTCCACGGGGTCGAGTTTTGCGGCCCGGCGGGCGGGGTAGAAGCCAAAGATTACGCCGATGCCGACGGAGACCGCAAAGGCCAGCAGCACCGTGGCGATCGAAAAACTCGGCGTTATGGTACCGCTGGCACCGAGTTCGCCAAGCACGCCGGAACCCGCGGCGAACATCGCTAGGCCCCAGGCAAGCAGGTAGCCAATCAGGACACCTAGCAGACCGCCGGTGATGCACAGCGCCGAAGACTCGGCCAAAAACTGTGCGGTGATATCTCGACGGCTGGCACCCAAGGCTCGACGAATACCGATCTCGCGGATGCGTTCGGTCACATTGGTGAGCATCATGTTCATGATGCCGATACCGCCCACGAGCAGCGAAATGCTGGCAACGGCGCCCATGATGAGCGAAAACGCGCCCATAAAGGAGTTGAGGGCGTCGATGGCGCTTTTCATTGAGGTCGCCGACACGCTGTCATATTCGTCGTCATCCGCGATGTCCTTCATGCTGCGCACCTTGGATTCAATCATCTTGCACAGCTCATCCATGTCCGTACCCTCGGCGGCGAGCGCCGTTACGCTGGGAAAAGACGGGTTCTCGTCGCCAAAGAGGCCCGAGATGGTCTCGCGCGGCATGTAGAGCGTGAGTGAGCCCATGGAGTCGCTGCCGCCGTCGATAACGCCGATAATCTGCACCTCGCCGTTCGACACCTTGATGGTCTTGCCGAGCGCGTCCTGTTCGTTGCCGTACAGCTGGTCCGCGCCGCCGCGGCTGATGAGCGCCACGCGTGCGCCAGATTGGGACTCAGCCTGGGTATAGGTGCGCCCCGCGACGAGCTTGCTGGCTCCCACTGCGTCGAGCATGTCGCTATCGACGCCCTGCGCCATGACGTTATAGCTTTTGTCACCGGCCTTGTACTCGGTATAGGCACTGTCCACGATACCGATCTGCTCGATCTGCGGCACCATCTTGCGAAGCTTCTCAACGTCCGACTCGGTGAGCTCTTGCGACGAATAAATCTGCACCATACGCGCGGCGTTGAGGCCCAGGCTGTTGACCAGGCTGTTTTGGATACCGCCGATAAGCGAGGTCATGGCAATGACGGAGGCGATGCCAATAACAATGCCCAGGATGGTGAGTAGGCTGCGTCCCTTGTTGGCCTCGAGGGAGTGAAGGGCTTCTTGGATAAGGTCGCACGTGCTCATGCCTTCACTCCTTTCGTCGGATTGGCGTGTGCGGAAATCATGGGCAGGTTATCAATGGCGCCGTGCAGGGTCTGCGGTGCGTGCGCGATGTACGCGCCGTCGTGGATTCGGCCGTCGCGAATGGTTACGGCACGGTCGGCCTCGGCGGCGATACCGGGATCATGCGTGATGAGCACAATGGTCTTGCCACGTTCCTGGAGTTTGTGGAAGGTCTCCATCACGAGCGCTCCGGTGGCGGAGTCCAGGTTTCCCGTCGGCTCGTCCGCCAGGATGATGGGCGGGTCGTTGACGAGGGCGCGCGCGATGGCAACCCTCTGCATCTGTCCGCCTGAGAGCTCGGAGATGCGGTGGTCCCAGTGGTCGACCGGCAGCGTGACGGCTTGCAGCGCATGAACGGCGCGCATCTCACGCTGAGCCCGCGGCACGTTGGTGTACGACAGCGGCAGCATGACGTTTTCGATGACCGATAGGCGCGGCAGCAGGTTAAAGCTCTGAAAGACAAAGCCGATGCTCAGGGCGCGGACTTCGGTGAGCTCGTCATCGTCGAGCTCCGCCACGTTGAGGCCCTGCAGGTAATAATCGCCTGCCGTTGGCTTGTCCAGGCAGCCCAGGATGTTCATGAGCGTTGACTTGCCCGAGCCAGAAGGGCCGGTAATGGCCACGAATTCGCCGGGATTCACTGCCAGGCTCACGTTATGCAGGATATGGGCGCAGCCGGCCTCGCTCTCAAAAATGCGATGCACGTTGCGGATGTTGATGACGGGACGCATTACAAGCCCTCGTCGGCAGACATGCTGCCAGAGTCGTCGCCGTCGGCCGTCATGCCTGCGCCGGTGTCCACGATGAGGGTGTCGCCGTCGCGCAGCTTGGTAACCGGTACGTCTGCGTTGATCTCATTGCCCTGGTCGTCGCGCTTGACCTGCGTCTTGCCGACCACGGCGTCGTTTTCGTTTTGCGTCACAATGGTCACCTTCACGCGGCGCATCTCCTTGCCTTCACCGTCGGTTGCCACGTTGACGTAATAGTGCTCGCCATCCTCGGTCATGAGCGCCATGGTCGGCACCATCACCACATCGTCGAGCTGCTCGGTTACCACCGAGACCTCGGCGGTCATGCCCGGCTTGAGGCGCGCGTCGGGCGCGTCAATCAAAATATCGACGTTATAGGTCACGCTACCGCCGCCACCGTAGGTGGAGTCGGAGTTTGCCACCGAAGCGATTGTCGTGACCGTTCCCTGGCTCACGATATCGGGAAAGGCCGGATAGGTAACGTTGGCGCTCTGGCCCACTGCGATCTTGGCGATATCCTTTTCGCCCACCTGAACGGTGACCTTCATCTTGGAGAGGTCAGCGATCTGCATGCACTGCTTGCCGCCGGTCGTATCGCCTTCGCCCATAATCATGCCGCCCGTCACCGTGGCGCCGACCTTGGCGTTGAGCTCGACGATGCTGCCCGAGCTGGGCGCGGTCACAGTGCGCTCGGCGGCTTTGGCGTTGGCCTGGTCCAGGGTCGCCTGGGCCGAGGCCAGGTTACGTTGGGCGCTCGAGATGGCGCTCGTGTCGGCACTCGTGCCGGTGCTGCCGCTGGCGCCACTTGCGCCTGCCGCATCTGTGTCAGTCGCCGGAGCGGCTTGGGCGGCAGCTACCGCTTTCTGCGCGTTGGCGAGGTCTTCCTGTGCCGCCGCCACCGCGCGCTGCGCCTCGGCAACGTTGCGATCGAGCTCGTCATTTTTAATGGTCATGAGCACATCGCCCTCGTTAACGGACTGGCCGGCTGATACGTTGATCGATGCCACCGTGCCGTCGATAGAAGGGGAGACCACCGAAGCCGAGATAGGCTTGAGCTGGCCTTTAGCCTCGACGGTGGTCGTAAATGTACCCTCGGTGACCATGTCGGTCACCGGCCCGTTGGTACCTGCGGGCCGTGCGTTAATGACGAAGGTTACGACAACGGCGATGAGCACAATGGCGGCCACGACGCCGGCCGCAATGCCGCGTCGGATGAGCTTTTTGCGCCGACGCTCGGCACGCTTCGCCTTGAGCTTGGCGTAGGCCTCTTCGTCAGAAATCTCGGTTGCATCGCTTGTGCTGCCGTTTTGCTGTGTGGCGCGCATGTTTGTTATGAGGGGAAGCGTTTCGGTGGCACCCTCGGGCGCTCGCTCGGTATCATTCGGTCCCGGGGTGATGGTGGGGACATTCGACATGGCGTCTCCTTTATAGAAAGTTCTTCGATAAGTATATGCGCCCGTCGCGAGAAGCGGGCGCATATGGCGGATTCTTTCGGAACTGTTAGATTGGAGCGTCAGTTCCCCGTTGTGCGAAGGCGTGTTTCCCTACGAGTGCACGACCACGCATAGGCCTACGTTGATGCAATCGTGGAGTGCCTTGGCATCGGCCAGACGCAAGTTGATGCAACCGTGGCTGCCGCACCATTTGTACGAATTTGGGTCGTCAAAGCTCTGATCGTTTTGCCATGTTGCATCATGGAAACCAACCATGTTGCCTTCAAACGGCATCCAATATGACACGGGGCTTTCGTATTTTGGTTTTCCGGTCTTTGGGTCTTTGGCACCGATGAGCTTGCTTGCGCCGTCATTGCTATTGATCTGCCAAACGCCCTCGGGGGTGGCATCCTCTCCCGGTTTGCCCGAGATAAAGTTGGCTTCCCACACGATATTACCGTTCTCGTCATAGTAGCGCGCGTGCTGCTCGGACAGGTCGACGTCGATATACGCCTTCCAGTCGGGCTCTCCCTTTGCGGTATAGGTGTCGGCCTTCTGGGAGTACTTAATCTCGATTTCGCCGGTCTGCTTGTTGTTAATGGCGTCCTCTACCTGCTTGGCGAGCGAGCTGCTGTCGATGGACCAGCCAAAGTCACCGCCCTCGACGGCACATTCTTTGCCGTCGGCACGCGTCCACCAGCGGGTGGTGCCCACGGTATTAAAGCCGTTGGCGAGCTCGGCTGCCCAGCTACTGATCTGCGACGTATCGAGTGTGGGGTTGGCCGGGTCGGCAAAGCTGATCCACTGCAACACGGAGCTACCGTCGACCTTGCCGGCATCCTCACCGTTGAGCTTGAGGGTCACGTTGACGCCCAAGAAGTTGTTGGCGGCATCGCATGCGGCCTGAATCTGATCATTGGTCAGCGTTTCATTGAGCGGCTCATAGGCATCGTTGCCGAGCTTGGAAAGATCTACGGTCTCGGCCAGCGAGGCAAGCTCGAGCTCGGCATACTTAATGACATGCTCGCGGTTGAGTTTTTCGTTGGAGCGCGCCTTCTCGACGGTAAACTTGCCGGCTTGCTCGTCATAGGAGCTATTGGCCTCGAACGTACCCGAACGGCCCTCGTTAAACTCGTCAATGGCGGCGCCCAGATCCTCCTCAAACTTCTTTTGGTCAAAGGTGTCAGAGAGCATGGACAGGTCGACGTCTTGTTCAAGATCGACTTCGTTGGAGGTAGCGATTGTTTTGGTCTTGCCGCTTAAGGATTCCACAAGGCGGACCGGCCATATAAAGGCTTCGTTGCGGCTGATGATTTCTTTTGCGGCAGCTTCGCCGTCGACGATGGGTTCATCGGACTCGGGCTGATAGGTCCAGTTAAAGTCGTCGCCTGTCACGGTGAGCTTATAGTGCTTCCATGCCGAGTTGACCTTAGTGGCAGCAGACGAAGCGTTGGAGAACGAGACGTCGACGCCGGCAATGGTGGTGTTGGGGTAGGCTACCTGCGAAAACGCTACGATGCCTACAATATAGACAATGACAATAAGACCCAGGACGACAAAGAGCGTCGTCTTTTTGCCCGACTTATTGTTTTTGGCGGGTTTGCGCGCGGGGCCGCGATCGCCTCGAGCGTGCGTGGGGGGCTGCTTGGGCGCATTGCCGTTTGCCTGGTGCTGCTGACGTTGCTGGCGCTGCTGGTTCGGGCGTTGGGAAGCGTTTGCCGCACCACGCTGCTGATCGCGGCTCGGCCCGATAGGACGCGGCGGCTGAACGCCGCCGGTGTGCCTGCTCGGCTGCTGCGGATCGGGAATCAGTTGAGTTCGATCGTTGTGCGACATCGTATGCATATCCTTCGAGTTTCGCCTTGCGGCTCATCGTGTTTTTACTGGGCTTGCATTATAGCGATTACCCTGTTGTTTGTGGTATTGAAACGGTGGCATTGGCAAGAGGCTGGACATTTGTCCCACCTCTTGTTTTGGACTGGTCTTTATCCGCACACGCCGCATTTAGCGCAAGCCGAAAGTGCTGCGGGAGCTTGTGCGATGCCGCCCTTGGCCGTCTCTCGTAGCGTAGTTGGAAGTGCATGTCCAACGGAGAGCATCACATGTGCCATCTGGTCAAACGGCACCAGGCTCTTAATGCCGGCAAGGGCGAGCTGCGCCGAGCTAAATGCGGCCGCCACGCCGATCGCGTTGCGGTTTTGGCATGGCACTTCGACAAGGCCGCCCACGGGATCGCATACAAGACCAAGCAGATTGCTCAGTGCGATAGAGCTAGCGTCGAGTGCCTGCTCGGGCGTGCCGCCCAGCATCTGGACTAGCGCGGCAGCGGCCATGGCGGCGGCGCTACCCACCTCAGCCTGACATCCGCCTTCGGCACCGGCGACGCAGGCACTTGTGGTGAGGTTGAGACCAATCGCGGCAGAGCAGTAGAGTGCGTCCATGACCTGTTCGTCATCGAGCTGTAGATGGTCGGCGAGCGCCAACACGCAGCCGGGCACGACGCCCGCAGAGCCGGCCGTGGGGGCGGCGACGATGACGCCCATGGTGGCAGAGCGCTCAAGCACAGCCATAGCGCGGGCTACGGCCTCGGTTTGGACGGCGCCCATCAGGTTTGTGCTCAGATCGTTGCGGCGTGTGGCGTCGACGAGTTTTGCCTCGCCGCCGATAAGCCCGCCGAGCGAGCGCTGCGGTGCGGCGATGGGCGCCGTTGTCTCCTCGCGCATGACCTCGAGTACGCGGCGCATGGCGGCGACGGCGTGCTGCTCGCCGGTCAGGCGGGCTTCGCGTACGGCCATGACGGCGCCAATGTTGAGGCCCAGTTCGGCGCAGGCGTCGAGGAGCTGTTCGCCATCGTCGAAGATTTCCTTGGCGGAAACGCCGGGGGAGAGCGATGAGGCCGAGCCGGGAAGCTCAATGAAGGTGGCGTAATCGACATGGTCGAGCATGCGTAGCATGGGAACGACGATGTCATCGGGGGTGCCGTCGGTCTCAAATACGGAATAAGCTTGGCCGCCTATCTCGGTTCGGTAGGTGCGGCAGAAGGCAATGTTTACGTGTGCGTAGGCGAGCTGGTTCGTGAGCGCGGCGAGAACGCCGGGGACGTCCTGGTGCGCCACAAACAGGGTGGAATACATGCCCGAGATATCGACGCCGACGCCGTTGATGCGGCTGATGCGCATCTTGCCGCCGCCAAGGCTCTCGCCGCGGACCTGCGCCGTGGCGCCCGTGTCATCGACCATGTCGATGTCGACGGTGTTGGGGTGGATGGAGGCATCGTCGCCCTTAATGTCAAAGTGATAGCTGAGGCCCCGCTCGCGCGCGAGGTCAAAGGCCTGCTTGATGTTCTCGTCGTCGGTATCGAGGCCCAAGATGCCCGCGACGAGTGCGCGGTCGGTGCCATGGCCGCGGTAGGTGTGGGCAAAGGAGTTCCACAGGCCAAAGGTGACCTTGGTGATGCGGCCTTCCAGCAGGCTGGCGGCAACCTGGGCACAACGCAGGGCGCCGGCGGTGTGCGATGAGCTGGGGCCGACCATGATGGGGCCCAAGATTTCGAATGCCGAGGTCGTAGCTAGTGTTTGCGGCTTGCCTGCCATGGCTGCTCCTTTTCTATCCTGTCGTCCCGAGGGGCGGGGCATAAGGTCGCCTGCTCGGACAGTCCTGCTCGCACGGAGAGCACATTAAGTGCTCTCCGGCTCGTGCGGAACTCGCGATCGACCTTATGCCCCGCCCCTCGGGACTAAGGATACATGGTAGAAGTGCGCGTGCGCAAAATTCATTAGCTGGTGACGCGTCATGCATTGCATAACGAAATATCTTCACCACCGGTTAATAAAAAAGAGGTAACGGTTGTTCCGGTACCTCTTTTTGGTGCGTTTTTATTTGGCTGTGGCTTTTCTCGTTAGCTTACAGGCCGCAGGCTGCTTTGAGTTCGTCGATGCGGTCCGTTTTCTCCCAGGTAAAGTCGGCGTCTTCGCGGCCAAAGTGACCGTAGGCTGCGGTCTTTTCATAGATGGGGCGACGCAGGTCCAGGTCGCGGATGATTGCGCCCGGGCGCAGGTCAAAGGTCTTCTCCACGGCCTCGACGATCTTGTCCTCGGCAATATGCGCGGTGCCAAAGGTGTCGACCATGATCGACAGCGGCTTGGACACGCCGATGGCGTAGGCCAGCTCGACCTCGCAGCGATCGGCCAGACCGGCGGCGACTACGTTCTTGGCGACCCAGCGAGCGGCGTACGCGGCAGAGCGGTCGACCTTGGTGCAGTCCTTGCCGCTAAAGGCGCCGCCGCCGTGACGGCCGTAGCCGCCGTAGGTGTCGACGATGATCTTGCGGCCGGTCAGGCCCGTGTCGCCCATGGGGCCGCCCACGACAAAGCGTCCGGTGGGGTTCACATAGATATCGGCGCCATCCCACGGCATGTTCTCGGCATCCATGACGGGTGCGATGACATGCTCGATGAGGTCGGCCTTGATCTTGCCCATGTCCTCAACTTCGGCAGCGTGCTGCGTGGAGATGACGATGGTTGTGACCTCCACGGGCTTTCCGTCCTCGTAGCGCACGGTGACCTGGGTCTTGCCGTCGGGGCGAAGATAGGGCAGGGTTCCGTCGTGGCGCACGGCGGACAGGCGTTCCGCCAGGCGGCTTGCCAGGTAGTGCGGCATGGGCATGAGGGTCTTGGTCTCGTTGGAGGCGTAGCCAAACATCATGCCCTGGTCGCCGGCACCGATCAGGTCGATCGGGTCGGTGGTGGCGCCGGTCTGGGTCTCAAATGACTCGTCGACGCCCTGGGCGATATCGGGGGACTGCTCGTGGATGAGGCTCATGACGCCGCAGGTATCGCAGTCAAAGCCAAACTTGGCGCGGTTGTAGCCGATGCGGCGGATGACGCCACGGGCGATTTCCTGCACGTCGACGTATGCCTGGGTGCGAATCTCTCCGGCGACGATGACGGTGCCGGTGGTCACGAGGGTCTCGCAGGCGCAGCGGACGTTTTCAACGTTGGCGGGCACGCCGTTGGGCGCAATATAGCCCTGCTCCTGCAGCTCTATTTCTTTGGCGAGGATTGCGTCGAGGACGGCATCGCTGATCTGGTCGGCGATCTTATCGGGATGGCCTTCGGTCACCGACTCCGACGTAAACACAAAAGACCCCTGCTGGGGCGGGATGGAACGAAGCTCTTCTGACATGATTGTCCTTTCGAATAACGTGTCCCAGCGACCGTTACCATTCCGCCGGGCTCTGTATGCAGGGGCACATCATAGCGCGTAAATCCAACATTCACACCCTTTCCGCACCTACTCATTAGGTAGCTAATTTGGGACGGGGCTTTTTTAGCTACCCCGGCAGGCTATCGGCTAAACCAGCAAACAATCAGCCGGGGCAGCTAAAAAAGCCCCGTCCCAAAATAGCTACCCGGCTTCGATGACTGGGTCGGTGCCCTTTGTGCGGAGGTGGGCATTGTTGCTTTATACTGGTGCGGTTAGACATCCATCCTGCAATCGAGGAGATTTCCATGGCATCAGACGTTCGCGTCCGCTTTGCACCCTCACCGACGGGCAAGCTGCACATCGGCGGCGCCCGCACCGCTATCTATAACTGGGCTTTTGCCCGCGCAAACGGCGGCACGTTCATCCTGCGCATCGACGACACCGATCCCACCCGCTCTACCGACGAGAACACGCAGATCATTCTGCGCGCTATGCGTTGGCTGGGCCTGGACTGGGACGAGGGCCCCGAGGTTGGCGGCGACTTTGGCCCCTATGCCCAGACCGAGCGCCTGGACCTGTACAAGCAGGCCGCCCAGAAGCTCTGGGACGAGGGCAAGGCCTATCCCTGCTTCTGCACCAAGGAGCAGCTCGATGCCGACCGTAAGGCCGCCCAGGAGCGTAAAGACCCCTTCCAGGGCTACCAGCGCCGCTGTCGCGATCTCGATCCCGAGGAGGCACGCCGCCGCATCGAGGCCGGCGAGCCCTACGTCCTTCGCATCAAGGTGCCCGAGGACCGCGGCGATGTCGTCATCCACGACGCCGTCCACGGCGAGGTGACCTTCGACGCCAAGGAGCTCGACGACTTTGTCATCTTCCGCTCCGATGGCACGCCCACGTATAACTTCGCGACCGTCGTCGACGACGCCATGATGAAGATCACCCATGTCATCCGCGGCGATGACCATCTGTCCAACACCCCGCGCCAGGTCATGGTTTACGAGGCCCTCGGCGCGCCCGTTCCCACGTTCGCCCACATCTCCATGATCTTGGGTGCCGACGGCAAGAAGCTCTCTAAACGCCACGGCGCCACCTCGGTGGAGGAGTACCGCGACGCCGGCTACCTGTCCGACGCGTTCGTTAACTACCTGGCGCTGCTCGGCTGGTCGCTCGACGGCGAGACCACGATCATCCCGCGCGATGTCCTGGCCAGTAAGTTCTCGCTCGACCGCATTTCTAAGAACCCGGCGACCTTCGACCCCAAAAAGCTCGATTGGGTCAATGCCGAGTACATCAACAACATGTCCGACGCCCAGTTTGCCGACGAGATCATGATCCCCGAGCTGCACGAGGCCGGTATGATCGAGGGTAACATCGAGTACGGCGAGGGCTGGATCGACGCGCTTGCCGCCATCGTCAAGCCGCGCACCAAGATGCCGGTCGACGCCGTGACCGTCGCCGCCCCCATCTTTGCCACGGCCGAGACGCTCGAGTATGACGAGAAGTCTGTCAACAAGGGTTTGGCCAAGGAAGGCATGGGCGCCATTCTGGATGCCGCCAAGGCCGCGCTCGAGGGCGTGGATGAGTGGACGGCTGCCAACATCGACGCCGCGCTTGAGCCGCTGCCCGAGCAGATGGACCTCAAGAAGCGCGTGGTGTTCCAAGCTGTGCGCGTCGCCGTCTGCGGTAACATGGTGAGCCCCCCGCTGGGCGAGACCATGGCGCTCGTCGGCCGCGACGACTGCCTGGCGCGTATCGACCGCGCCCGTACGATGGCGCTGTAGCAGCTGCGCAAACGCATGTATCCGAGCCCCGTTCACCCGAGCGGGGCTCTTGTTTCTAAAGACGTATGGGATGGGAGGTGCAGAGTCCATGGCCGAGCAACTGTCGCTGTTTGGTTCGCCGGAACCTAAGGAAGCTCCGAAGTCCGCGGCCCCTGCCGCCGCCCCGGCGCAGCCCGAGCCCGCACCCGAACCCGTCTCCGCCTACGCGAGCGTGGTCCTCGACATCCCGACCCGTGCGCTCTCCGAGCCATTCGACTACGGCATCCCGCAGCCCCTTGCCAACGATGCCCAGATCGGATCCACGGTCCTGGTCCACTTTGGCAACCGTGCGGCCGCGGGCTATATCGTCGATATTGCGCCCGAGCTGGGCGACCTGCAAGGCAACGACACCCTCGACCCCTTGCGCATCAAGCCCATCGAGGCCATCCTCAGCAAGCCGCTCTTTACCGCCGAGGCTGCACGCATTGCGCGCTGGATGAGCCACGAGTACGTCGCGACGCTTTCCGAGTGCCTGCGTCTGTTCTTGCCTCCGTACGGCAGTCCGCGTGTCGTAAAGGGCGATGACGGCGTGTGGACCGTTGAGCGCCCCGCCGTAAAACCCATCCAAAACCGTTGGGTCATGCTCACGCCCGAGGGTTTCGACTACACGCCGCCCAAGACAGCGGTCCGTCAGCGTCAGCTCATCGACGCGCTCCAATGCGGCCCGGTCACGACGCGCGACCTCAACCTGCTCTACAACAGCATGTCGGCAACCATTAAAGCGCTCGAAAAACGCGGCGTCGTGGTGGTGGAGGAGCGCCGCGCCTGGCGTGGGTGTAGCGAGCAGACCACGTTGTCCTCGGCATGCGGCAAGGCGCCAGTCTCTCTTACCAACGGCCAGCAGCAGGCGCTCGCCCAGATTGAACGCGCCCGCCTTGATGCCCATGGCGACGTGGTCCTTGTCGATGGCGTCACCGGTTCCGGTAAAACCGAGGTTTACCTTTCGGCTATTGAGCGCGTGCTGGCGGCCGGCCGTTCGGTCTGCGTGCTCGTGCCCGAGATCTCGCTGACGGCCCAGACCGTCGGCCGCTTTCGCTCGCGCTTTGGCGAGACGGTCGCAGTCTTCCACTCGCGTCTTTCGGCCGGCGAGCGTCTGGACCAGTGGGATATGGTTGCCAGCGGTGCCGCGCGCGTGGTCGTGGGCGCCCGCTCGGCGCTCTTTTGCCCGCTCAGCGATCTTGGCCTCATCATCATCGACGAGGAGCACGAGACCAGCTACAAGCAGGGCTCCAGCCCGCGCTACCATGCGCGCGAGGTGGCTGCCGAGATGGCGCGCCGCTATCGGTGCCCGCTCGTGTTGGGCTCCGCCACGCCCTCGGCCGAGGCCCTCGACCGCTGTCGCCGCGGTATGTACAACGGTGCCACCTGGACGCGCGTCGAGATGCCCGAGCGCCCGGGACACGCTGTGCTGCCCACGGTCCGCATTGCCGATCTGCGCCGCGAGTTCGCGCACGGCAGTCGCTCCATGTTCTCAAAACCGCTGATGGAGGGCTTGGAACGCGTGGTCGAGCGCCGCGAGAAGGCCGTACTGCTGCACAATCGCCGCGGTTTTGCGCCGTTTTTGATGTGCCGTGAGTGCGGCTGCGTCCCCACCTGCAACCACTGTTCTACCGCGCTCACGTACCACGAGCGCACGCACACGCTGCAGTGCCACACCTGCGGATCGTCCTGGCGCGTGCAGCCCTATCCGGCGCCCACGAGTCGTTGTCCCAAGTGCGGCAGCCGCTACCTGGCAAAAATGGGGCTGGGTACGCAGCAGATCGAGGACGCCCTGCACCAGATGATGCCCGAGGATGTCGCCATCATTCGCATGGACGCCGATTCCACACGCGGCAAGGATGCGCACAAAAAACTACTCGAGCAGTTCGATGCCGCCGATTGTGCGGTGCTGCTGGGTACCCAGATGATTGCCAAGGGCCTCGATTTTCCCGAGGTTACGCTCGTGGGCGTGGTCAATGCCGACTTTGCGTTAAAGCTGCCCGATTTTAGGGCGGGGGAGCGCGCCTACGATTTGCTGGAACAGGTCGCCGGTCGCGCCGGTCGCGGCGATCGTCCCGGCGAGGTTATCATCCAGACCTACCTGCCCGAGGACCCGGTCATTCGCGCCGTCGCCGAGCACGATCGTTCGATCTTTACCGATTACGACCTGGACCAGCGCCGCGACGCGCTGTACCCGCCTTTCGTGCGTCTTGTCAACATCTTGGTGTGGTCGGCGAACGCGGATGACGCGCAGGACTACATTGGGCGCATCGCAAAGCTTCTCAAGCGCCGCTGGCATGCCGCCGCGCCCGACTTTTTGCGAGCGGGGAGCGCCGTGCCCCAGGTGCTGGGCCCCGCTTCGTGTGTAATCGAGAGAGCCAAAGACCGTTATCGCTTCCATCTGCTTGTAAAGTCGCCGGTAGGGTACCATGTCTCTGATGATATCGACGCCTGCCTCAAAGAGGTGGGCTCCGTGCGCGGCGTGAGCGTGAGCGTTGACGTCGACGCCTATGATTTGATGTAACAACCCGAAAGGATGGCCATGGAAGCCAACGGAATCGTATTGTCGCCCGACCCTCGTTTGCGTCAGGAGTGCGCCGTCATCGAGGAGATCACCCCGGCGATCGAGGCGCTTGCCGAGAAGATGAAGAAGATGATGTTCGACAACGGCGGTTGCGGCCTGGCCGCCCCGCAGATCGGCGAGCTCATCCAGCTCGTCACCATCGACTGCGACTACACCGACAAGAACGACTATGACCCGTACGTGCTCATCAACCCTGTCATTGTTGAGCAGAGCGACCACCTGGTGCCGTTTAGCGAGGGCTGCCTTTCCATCCCCGGCATTAGCTGCGAGATCGAGCGTCCCGACCATGTCGTTGTCGAGGCATACGATCTGGACGCCAACCTGATTCGCTATGAGGCCTCGGGCGACCTGTTCTGCGTGTGCCTGCAGCACGAGATCGATCACCTGCACGGCAACACCATGTTCGAGCGACTCAAGCCGATGCAGCGCATCAAGGCCGTCAAGGAGTACCAGGACGCCCTGGCCCGCGGCGCTCGACCGGGCGAGACTGAATAAGGTCGTCCGTCCCTGGGGCTGGCCGCCTATATATCGTCCCGCGCGCAGTTTCGCAGCGAAGCGAGAATGTTTGAGCACGGGATGATATATAGGCGGCCAGCCCCAGGGACTACTAGTTCTTGGCTCGGTTCGCCCGGGTGCCGTCGGGCCAGGGAGGGGCGTCTTCGCTGATAATTGCTTTGTCGGAAGAGCTGCTTTTATTGCGGCTCTTTCTTTGGTTTTGGGTATATTTGTTCTTGTTGAAATGTTATTGCGGATGGGCTGGCGACTTGGCTTTCCGCTGTTATTTGGAGCCGTCTCGGTTTTGTTTGAGGGGAGACGTTCTTTATGCGTATTGTGTTTATGGGTACGCCCGATTTCGCGGTGCCGTCGCTGACTTCGCTTGTTGAGGCTGGGAATGAGATTGCGCTGGTAATTACGCGTCCCGATGCTGTTCGCGGGCGTGGTAAAAAGCTGGAGCCGTCTCCTGTTAAGGCCAAGGCGCTTGAGCTTGGTCTGCCCGTTGTTGAGGCAAATCGTATGACGCCGGATGTTATTGATCGCCTTAAGGCTGCTGATGCCGATATTTTCTGTGTGGCTGCCTATGGCTGCATTTTGCCCGATGAGGTGCTGCATATGGCGCCGCTCGGTATTGTGAATGTTCATGCTTCGCTGCTGCCCCGTTGGCGTGGCGCCGCTCCCATTCAGCGTGCCATTCTTGCTGGTGACGAGGTTGCTGGCGTTTCCATTATGCGCATTGGGCATGGCGTGGATACGGGCGCTTATTGCGCGCAAGTGTCGACCTCGGTTGCCGGTAAACATGCCGAGGCACTGACCATGGAGCTTGGTGAGCTGGGCGGTAAGTTGCTTGCCGATACGCTTCCCTCGCTTGCCGACGGGTCGGCTGTTTGGACTGAGCAGGATGAGCTCCTTGTCACGCATGCTGCCAAGATTTCCAAGCAGGAGATGCGTCTGGATCCGCAGATGGGGGCGCTTGATTGCGTGCGTCATGTGCTTGCCTCTTCCGACACCGCTCCCGCTCGCTGCGTGATTGCCGGCAAGACCGTGCGCGTGCTCGATGCCGCGCCGGCAGATGTATCGCTTGGCGAGGGGCTCGTCGCCGTTCAGGCCAAGCTCGTCTACCTGGGCCTGTCCGATGGCGCGGTCGAACTGCTCGAGGTTAAGCCCGATGGTAAGCGTGCTATGGCTGCTTCTGCCTGGGCTGCCGGCCTGCAGGGTGCGGATCTTTCGTGGGGTGTTTTGTCATGAGTAAGCTTTCTCCCGCGCGCAAGCTTGCGCTCGATGTGCTCATGGAGGCCGATCGCCGCGGCATGTATGCGCGTGACGTGCTGTCCTCTCGCGCATCGGCCAAGGCTATTGACCAGCGCGATTCCGCTTTTGCCGCCCGCTTGGCGCTGGGTGTTGCCGCCACGCAGGGTATTTTGGACGAGTTGCTCGATCAGTTTCTCGATAAGCCCAAAAAGGTCGCGCCTCGTGTGCGCATGGCACTTCGTATCTCGGCCTTCGAGATGCTCTACCTGCATACCCCGGGTCGCGTTGCGGTGAGTCAGGGCGTTGAGCTCGTGCGCAGCGGTGCTAAGTCTGCCGCCGGTCTGGCGAACGCCGTGCTTCATAAGGTTGCGGACAACGTCGAGGACTTTGCCACTGCGGCGGATGCCGATGAGTCCGAGCGCCGTTTGGTTCGCCTATCTCGCCTGATGGGCATGCCGCGCTGGCTGTGCGCTCGCATTATGGCGTCGTTCGATACACCCGAGGGCGCGCTCGGCTTTGCCGGCAATCTGGCGCCCGCGCCGCTGGCTTTGCACGAGAATGCCTTTGCAACCAAACCCGATCCGTACATTTCGCAGCTTGTGGCACCCGTGTTCCCGGGTTGCCATGCGCCGGTCGACGCGCAGGCCACGGTTGCGTCGGGTGTGTTTGAGCGCGCAGCCGCCGTGGCCTCGGACCTTAACGCCCAGCTCATCGCTACCGCGGCGACGCGTCCGGGGCGTTGTCTAGAGATTGGCGCCGGTCGTGGCACCAAGACCTATGTGATGATGTGCCAGGCCAAACGTGCCGGTTACGACCGTCAGCACACCGCACTCGATTTGCACGACCGCAAGTGCGACCAGAATCTCGCACGTCTGCATAAGGCGGGTATTACGGGTGTTCGTACGGTGTCGGGCGATGCCTGCGAGCTGAATGAGGTGCTCACGTCCTTTGACGCGATGCTTGGCGAGCCTGTCCTGTTCGACACGGTGTTTATCGATGCTCCGTGCTCGGGCACCGGCACCATGCGCCGTCATCCCGAGATACCGTGGCGTCTGACCGAGGGCGACGTTACGACTGAGCTGCCCCGCCTGCAGCTGACGATGCTCAAGGAAGCAGCCGCGCGCGTGGCTGCCGGCGGTGAGCTTATCTATGCCACCTGCTCGGTCTTCGACGAGGAGAACACGCAGGTCGTTGATGCGTTCCTAGCCTCTCCCGAGGGCGCCGGCTTTACCGTGGCGCCGCTCTCCGAAGCCCAGATTCTGCAGCTGCCCGAGTTCGCCCAGGCCAAGAAACTCGTATCGGTACGCCAGAACGACCGTGGACTTTTCCAGAGCGTCCCCGCAAACGCCGATTCCTACGACGGCCACTTCTGCGCCAGACTGGTCCGCAAGTAAAACGGATTCCAAGGGTAGCTAATTTGGGACGGGGCTTTTTTAGCTGCCCTGGCCGCTCGTCGGCCAAACATTTGCGTTATCAGCTGGGGCAGCTAAAAAAGCCCCGTCCCAAATTAGCTAAAGAGTGGGAAAAATAGCCCCGTTTCATACTTGCTGCTATCAAAAGTAGAGCGGATTACGGGGCAAGATTGGTAATGCCTGACCACAGCAAGAATGGCCTAAATAAAACTGCAGGTAGATGGTTTGTTGAAATTTGCAAATTACCGGAATGGATAGAGGTTGCCAATTCGGCCCCGTAATCCGGCAGGGTTTTGAAATGTTACAAACTTAGCATCAGCCCGAAATCCCATCTAAAGAAAAGTTGCGGTGAAATGGATCCTGTTTTGCCGTTGAAAGGGCTGATTCAGGAACTATTTCACCGCAACTCATCAGGAAGCCTGGGTGTCGGGGCCGCTTGTCGCTAGTGGTTATGTGGGCAGTCGGCGCAGCAGCCACTGGTGGCGCTGGTGCTGGACCCGCCACTGCGCTGGTCGGTGTTGTAGAAACCGCTGCCGTCGAACTTAATGCCGCTGGCCGAGAACGTCTTGGATGCCGGGGCGCCGCAGCTGGGGCATACGACCTCGGGAGTCTCGGACATGGGGTGCTCAACCTCAAAAACGTTGCCGCAGCTCGTGCACTTATATTCGTAGCGCGCCATAATACTTCCTTTTCAGCACAAAGCGGGCAGATCGCTCTGCCCGCAAAAATTCAAACGTTTGTAACTGTACCCCATATCGGGGGTTTTATCACGCTTCGCCCCAGAATCTATGGGTGCTGCGCAGGAGCTTCGCAGTTTTCTCTTCGGCCTCCGCAACGTCTGCCTCTTGTGCCTGCCACGTCCAGTTGCCTGTGGCTACTCCCGGCACGTTCATACGTGCGTCGTCGCCCAGCCCCAGCACATCCTGCAGCGGCATCATAACGAGCGGAGCATCGCTTGCGAGTGCGTCGCCCATCAGCTTGGCCGCCACCTCAGCACCACTCGGCTCGTCGCCGCCTGCAAAGGAGCGCGTGCACCACCCAGCGAGCGTCGAAGTGTCGTGCGTCGAGGTGTACAGGATTTTGTCCGGCGTGGGATGAATTCCGCAGCGAACGTCGTAGTCACTAAACTCCAGTACGTCCATGCCGGGAAAACCGCAGGTCGAAGCCATAGCGCGAACGCCAGGCGTCAGATAGCCCAGATCCTCGGCAATAAAATTGAGCGGACCCAGCTCGTCGTAGGCGGTCTGGAACAGGTCCTTGCCCGGACCAGCAAGCCAGCGGCCGTCGGCACAGGCTTTGCCAGCGGGAATGCTAAAGTAGTTGTGGAAGCCCAGGAAGTGGTCCAGGCGCACGCGGTCGTAGAGCGCGAACGCTCGGCGCAGGCGATCGAGCCACCAGCGATAGCCGCTCCCCTTCATGTGATCCCAGCGGAAGGTGGGGTTTCCCCACACCTGACCTTCGGGCGCAAAGTTGTCGGGCGGCGCACCGGAGATCTCGATTGCCTTGCCGGTATCGGACAGCCAGAAGTTCTCGGGCTCGCTCCACGCATCTGCCGAATCGTCCGACACATACATCGGGATATCGCCGATGACCTCGATGCCCTTCTTGTGCGCATAGTTCATGAGCTCGCACCAAGCCAGGTCAAAGCGGTACTGCATGTACGCCTGAAGCTCGGCCTCGTCGTGGAAGCGCTTGTCGTCGATCAGATGCTCGTTGTAGCGCGCGACATCTGCCGGCCAATTGTGGCGCGACTCGCCCTCAAAGTATTTCTTAACGGCCATGTAAACGCAGTACTTCTCGAGCCAATCGGCATTGCGATGTTTAAACGCGGTGTACAGCGGGTCGGCATCTTCGCCACCGTGGGCCTTCCAAGAAGCGAAGTCGGCGGCCAGCTCCTCGTGACTCTCGGGCAGCAGGTCGATGTTACCCGCAAAAGCCGAGGGTCCGGCATAGGGGGAGCGGAAGAAATCCGTCGGGTTGACGGGCAAGACCTGCCAGTAGCGCATGCCCATGGCGGCCAGGTGGTCGATAAAGCGGCGCGTGGGTGCGCCGATCGTACCCGGCTTGCCATCGTCAGTCGGCACCGAGGTGATGTGGCACACGACGCCCGCGCCATGATCGAGCGGCTCCTGCAGGCGCCTCTCGGCATGGTGATAGATGATCGAAGAGCCCAGCGGGTACAGATCGAGCGTGACCGTGCCGTTGTGGATCTCGCACTCGTGACCGCTGATCACGTCGCTCGCGCATTCACCGAGCGCCGGAATCGTCACGCGGTGCGAATTGCGCAGGCTGCGATTGAAGATAACAGTCGCAGCCTCGCCATCCTTGCCCGTGCGGTTGTAGGCTAGGACGTCGTCGTTAAGCGCGAAGGCCTTGATCTCGCCGTCAACCATAAAAGGCAACGCGCGGCGCAGGGCGGATGCGTTCTTCACGATGGCCAACGTATCGAAATCGTGGAGCTGGTCCTTTGTCGGCAGGGTACGGCGGTTGCCCGGATCGGTGAGGCCCTCCAGGCCGTACTCATCGCCATAATAGATCGAGGGCACGCCGGGGAAGGTCATCTGCATGAGCGTCGCCAACCAAAAGCGCCTCTTGGCCAGGTCCATGGAGTTCTCGTCCAAGCGCCATTTGCTACGCTCGCTCTCGGGTAGCTGCGACTCGTCGGGACCACCGCCGAGCACCGAGATAATGCGCGGACGGTCGTGGCTCGAAAGCAGATTGAGCGCGCAGGCCAGTGCCTCGCGCGGGTAATTCTCGCGCAGTGTCTCGATGTCCTCGGCAGCCTGATAGGCATCTCTGTATCCCATCAAAAAGCCGATGACCATGTCGCGGAAGGGGTAGTCCATGGCGGAATCGAGTTCGGAGCCCTGCAGATAACGGCGCAGATGGCCATAGCTGATCTTGTTGGAGGCGTCCTCCCAGACTTCGCCGAGCAGCAGCGCATCGGGCTTCTCTTCGAGCACGGCGGCCTTGATATCGGCCAGGAAGTCATCAGAAAGTTCGTCGGCCACATCGAGTCGCCAGCCGTGGGCACCGGCGCGCAGCCACTTGCGAATGACGCCGTCCTTGCCCAGAAGCTTTTTACGCACGAGCTCGGAATTCTCGTTGAGGGCGGGCATGTTGCTCACGCCCCACCAGCAGTCATACGAACCGTCCTCGTGGAAGGTAAACGCATCGCGCCACGGGGAGTCCTCGCTCTGCCACGCGCCGACGCCGGGATAGTTGCCGTAGCGGTTAAAGTAGATCGAGTCGTCGCCCGTATGGTTGAAGACGCCGTCCAGGATGATGGAAATGCCGAGCTTCTCGGCCGCCTCGCACAGCTCCGTAAAGTCCTGCTCGGTTCCCAGAATCGGGTCGATCTTGGTGTAATCGGCTGTGTCGTAGCGGTGGTTGCTTGCGGCCTCAAAGATTGGGTTGAGGTAGATGGCCGTAAAGCCCAGTTCGGCCATGCGGGGCAGATCATTTTGGATACCCTTGAGCGAGCCGCCGTAAAAATCCCAGGTCTTGATGGAGCCGTCCTCGGCACGCTCGTACACGGGCGGCTCGTTCCAGTCCTCGACCATGCGACGCTGGATTCCCTTACGCGGTTTTTCGACCTCGGCCAGCGTGCGTTCGCGCCAGTTTTCGTCGCGGGCGTAGCGGTCGGGGAAGATCTGGTAGACCATGCCGTGCTCGTACCAGGTGGGACGGTTTTCGCGGTGCTTGTAGACGGTAATCTGGAAGGACGGAACCTCGGCGTAGTTGTATACAACGCCCTCGCCGCCGGTGCGACCCTGCGGCGCACCCAAGCGGACCTCGGGCTGGCCTTCGATATTGCATATAAAGCTGTACCATACAAGACAGGGCTCGTCGCAGTTGAGCTCACCGGTAAAGATGCCATCGCCCTTGTGCTCCATGGGGATCAAGGTCTCTCCGATGCCGTCGACCCAGGTGCGCAGGGTGAGCGTTGCCTGGTTGGGATCGGCATCCTCCAAAATCACCGAAAGCGAAACGGAAGTTCCAGTGGTCACAGCGCCAAAAGGAGTGCGAAACTGCGTCAGGCGGCTGTTGTGTATCAATCTCATAGTACGGTCCAGTTCTATACAATCATGGCCAGCGGGTCATGGGCTTAACGCACAGTGCATAAGTATATCCGTTGCACTTTAGTTGTATAAACTACAGTCGCTCACTATCGGCGAACGGTTGTCCTAGAAAATCGTTTTACCAACTATCTACAGAGAAGGGGCGCCCGGTTGGAGCGCCCCTTGTTTAGGGTTTTTATTAGGTTTTAGATCGTCTGTGGGCTAGCGGCGCTTGCGGGTGGCCGTTGCCTTGCGGACGGAGGTCTTCTTGGTCGGAGCCTTTTCCTCGGCTGGAGCGGCGGGGGAGACCGGGGCCTTCTTGGCGGGTTCGGTCTTTGCCGTAGCCTTCGGAGCGGTCTTGACCTCGGCGGCCTTCGGTTCCGGCTCGGCCTTTACTGCGGGTTTGTCATTGGCTTTAGCCTCTGCCTTGGGAGCGGCTGTCTTGGTCGTAGCCTTTTTGGCCGTTGTCGTGGCGCGCTTGCGTGTGGTGGTCTTGGCGGCCGACTTTGCCTCGACAGCTGCCTTGGCCTTGGGCTCGGAGGGTGCCTCCTCGACCTTGACGGCGGGCTTTGCAGCAGCCTTCGGGGCCGTCTTCGCGGCGGCCTTCGTCGTAGCAGCCTTGGTCGCCGGCGACTTCGTAGCCGTGGCCTTCTTGGCGGTTGCGGTCTTGGTTGCGGTCTTGGTCGCGGTCGTCTTCTTGGCCGCGGTCTTAGTCGCGGTCTTTGCCACGGTCTTAGCCTCGGCAGTGGTAGCCCCAGCAGTGGCCTCGGCCTTTACCTCGGGAGCGGCCTCGGCTTCGACGGCCTTCTTGGCAGCGGCGGTCGTACGCTTACGCGTGGTGGTTGCCTTGGCAGTGGTGGCCTTCTTAGCCGTTGTCTTGCGGGTCGTCGTCTTCTTGGCGGCAGGCTTCGCCGTGGGCTTTACCTCGCCATCGTCAGCCGGCTTCTCCTCGGCCTTGGGCTCCTCGGCAGCAGCGGGCTCCTTAACGGGTGCCGCAGGCTCGGCCTCGGCAGCAACCGGCTCCTTAACGGGTGCCGCAGGCTCGGCCTCGGCAGCAGCGGGCTCCTTAACGGGTGCCGCAGGCTCGGCCTCAGCGGCAGCCGGCTCCTCCACAGCCTCAGCAGCCTCCACCGCCACCGGCCTCTCAATCTCCGGGTGCATAAAGAAGTACAGGTCCAGATACTTATCGGCCGAACGTGTCCAGCTAAAGTCCTGGCTCATGGCCTGCGTGACCAGCTGATTCCAGGCCTCGCGGTTATCCCAGAACAGGCGAGCCGCGCGGAACACCGCGTCGCCCATCTCGTCGCCGTTAAAGTGACTAAATGAGAAGCCCGTGCCCTCGCCGGTAAACTCGTTGTACGGTTGCACGGTGTCCTTCAGGCCACCGGTCTCGCGCACAATGGGCAGGGTGCCGTAGCGCATGGCGATGATCTGCGACAGGCCACAGGGCTCAAACTTCGAAGGCATCAGGAACATATCGGCGGCGGCGTACATGCGCTGCGAAAGCGCCGGGTCAAACTCGATACGCGCCGCCATGGTGCCGGGGTATTTGCCCTGGAAGTAGCGAAGGCCGTCCTCGTAGTCGCGGTCGCCGGTACCCAGCACGGCCACCTGAACGCCACCGGACAGGATGCGGTCGAGCGCGTACATGACCAGGTCCATGCCCTTCTGTCGCGTCAGGCGCGTGACCATCACCATAAGCGGTCGGTCGTCGCGAATCTCGAGCCCCAACTCCTCCTGCAGTTTGGCCTTACATACGGCCTTCCCCGCGCGGTCATCAACCGTGTAGTTGGCGGCAATGCGCTTGTCGGTCGCCGGATCAAACCCCACAACGTCAATGCCGTTGAGGATACCCTGCAGAGCGTACGAACGCTCACGCAGCACGCCGTCCAGGCCCTCGCCAAACTCGGGCGTCTGGATCTCGCCCGCATAGGTGGGGCTCACCGTGGTGATGGCATCGGCATAGTGCAGCGCGCCCAGCATATAGTTAATGCTGCAGGCATCACAGCGCAACTGCGTGGCGGCTGCCGGAATATGCGCCATACCCAGTATGTCTTCCATCACGGTGTCGCTAAACTGACCCTGGAACGCCACATTGTGGATCGAGAACACGGTCTTGACGCGGTCGTACAGCGGCAGGCCTTGGTAGAACTCTCGCAAGAACACGGGCGCCAGCGCCGTCTGCCAGTCGTTGCAGTGCAGGATGTCGCACTCAAAGCCTTCGGGCAGGTGCTGCAGGCTCTCGGTGATGGCCTTGGAGAAAAACGCGAAGCGCTCGCCGTCGTCAAAGAAGCCGTAGGGATAGTCGCGCGCAAAGTAGTGCTCGTTGTCCACGAACATATAGGTGACGCCGTCGTGCTCGAGCTTCTCCAACCCGCAGTACTCGTTGCGCCAGCTCAGGCTCACGTAAAAGTCGGCAAAGTGCTCCATCTGCGCCTTGTACTCGTCCTTGATGGTGGCGTACTTGGGCACCATCACAATGACTTCGGCGCCAGCGCGCACAAGTGCCGCAGGCAGCGAGCCCGCCACGTCACCCAAGCCGCCGGTCTTAACAAACGGCGCGCACTCGGCCGAGGCAAACACGATCTGCATCTTTTTGCTGGTTTGTGCCATTATGTCTCCCATGTTGCAATTCGAGAATAGCCGCCTGGCGCTAACCGGGCGACTATTCTACAAGTTACGTGCGATTATGTGGTGCCAACGTTAACGAGCGATGGTGGTATCGGACGTTAACGGAGCCTTGCCCAGCACCAGGATGTTCTCGGGCGTACCGCGAAGCTCGGTGTTGGTGGGAACCACGTTGTTCTTGTCCAAGATGGCGTTCTCAACACGGGCGCCGCTCTTGATGATGCAGCTCTGGTTGATGATCGAGTTGGTCACTGAGGCGCCTTCCTCGATCACAACGCCGCGCGACAGGATCGAGTTGCGCACGGTGCCCTTGATGATGCAGCCGGCCGAGATGATCGAGTTGCAGGCGTGGCTGCCGGTCGCGTAACGCGAAGGCGGCACGTCGTGGGCCTTGGTCAGGATCGGGCGCTCGGGGTCAAAGAGCTGATCGGCCACGGTCTGGTCGAGCAGGTCCATGCTGCGACGATACAGCGACTTCTCGCTAAACACGCCCACGACCTCGCCCTTGTACTCATAGCTGCACACGTCGATGTTGCCAAAGTCGCCCTGGAGCGCCTCGAGCAGGTCCAGATAGTCGGCGGCTTGGTAGTGGTCGATAATCTCGAGCAGCGTCTCGCGGTTGACGATGCAGCAGTCCATAGAGGCGTTGTCGCCGTACGCGACGCCGGAGCTTACGCCCGTCAGGCGGCCGTTCTCGTTGATATCGAGCTTGGTCTCGTCTTCGACGTTGTGCGTGGCCTTGCAGTACACCACGGTCATCTGGGCACCGGATTTCTCGTGCGCCTCGATAATGGTGTTGAGGTCCATGTTAAAGATGACGTTGGTGCCCATCATCACAACATAGGGCTTGTCCGAGCGCTGGAACAGCGTCTTGTTGGAGATGATGTCGCGGAGCAAGAAGCGCATGCCGCCCTTGGTGGTGCCATACGCGTTGCCGGGCACCATGAACAGGCCGCCCTTCTTGCGGTCCAGGCCCCAGTCCTTGCCCGAGCCCACGTGGTCGATCAGCGAGCGGTAGTTGCCCGGCATGACAACGCCGACGGTCTTAATGCCGGCATTCATCATGTTGGACAGCGGAAAGTCGATCAGGCGGTAGCGGCCCAAAAACGGAACGGACGCGATGGGGCGATCCTTGAGCAGCACGCTGCCGTAGGTCGAAGAGTAGTTAGCGGTGATATAGCCGATGGCCTTGCGATTGATCATCGGATCATTCCCCCTTCCCGACAACGACGTCATTTCCAACGACGGCCGTATCCTTGGTGGTATCGACAGAGCCGAGCTTCACGCCCTCTTCGACCGTGGAGTTCTCGCCCAAAATAGCGCGGCAAATGTGCGCGCCGCTCTTAACGTGCGCACCCGGCAGCAGCACGGAGTCCTCGACCACGGCGCGCTCCTCGATGATGACATCGGTCGAAAGGATCGAGTGGCGAGCGGTGCCGTAGATCTTGCAGCCATTTGAGACCAGGCAGTCGTCCAGGCGACCGTCCGGGCCAATGTAGTGCGGCGGGCGCGTGGTGATGTTGGACATGATGGGGAAGCTCTTGTCAAACAGATCGAACTCGGGGTTGTTGCCCAGCAGGTCCATCGAGGTCTCGTGGAAGCTGGCGATGGTGCCAACATCCTTCCAAAAGCCGTGGAACTCGTAGCTGTACAGGCGCTTGTCCTCGGCGAGCAGCTTGGGGATGATGTCCTTGCCAAAGTCGTGGCTCGAGCGCTGGTCCAGAGCGTCCTCCTCGAGCGCCTTGACCAGCACGTCGGCCGAGAAGATGTAGATGCCCATGGACGCGAGGTTCGAATCGGGCTTCTCGGGCTTCTCCGTGAACTTGGTGATGCGGCCGTCCTCGGGGTCGGTGGTCAGGATGCCAAAGCGGCTGGCCTCCTCCCACGGCACGGGCATAACGCTCACCGTGAGGTCGGCGTTGTTCTCAATGTGCGTCTTGAGCATCTTGCGGTAGTCCATGCGATACAGATGATCGCCCGAAAGAATCAGGACGTACTTGGGGTCGTTGGACTTGATGTAGTCGAGGTTCTGCGTGATGGCGTCGGCCGTGCCCGCATACCATGCGCCACCGGTTTGCGTCTCGTACGGCGGCAGGATCGACACGCCACCGTCGCGGCTGTCCAGATCCCACGCCTCGCCAGAGCCCACGTAGGCATGCAGCAGATAGGGACGATACTGCGTCAGAACGCCCACCGTGTCGATGCCCGAATTGGAGCAGTTGGACAGCGAAAAGTCGATAATGCGGAACTTGCCACCAAAGCTAACCGCCGGTTTAGCGATCTTTTGGGTGAGTGCCCCCAATCGGCTTCCCTGTCCTCCTGCGAGGAGCATCGCGATGCATTCTTTCTTACTCATCGGTTTCTCCTTCTGTCATCGATGTTCCTAAACCCATTAGCGACGGGCGCGGCGCTCGGTCGCGCCCGTCGAGTAATGCCGTGCGGCAAAGGGAACTCGCGGCCTTTAAGCGTGCCAGATCTCGTCGCGGTACTCGCGAATGGTGCGGTCGCTCGAGAACCAGCCGCTCGAGGCGGTGTTGAGCAGCGCCTTGCGGTTCCAGGTCTCCTGGTCGCCATAGCTGCCCGTGAGCTTCTCCCATGCATCCACGTAGCTGCGGAAGTCTGCCATGACCAGGTCGGGGTCGTTGTTGTTCATTAGCTCGTTGTAGATGCTCTCAAAGTTGCCCGAAAGGCCGGCAAACGTGTTGTCCTTGAGCTCATCCATCACGAGGCCCAGACGTTCGCGATCATTGTTGAGCGTATCCCACGCAAAGTAGCTGTTCGATGCCCAGAGCTGCTCGACCTCGGGAGCGGTCAGGCCAAAGATCGCCTCGTTCTCGCGGCCGGCCAAATCGGCGATTTCGATGTTGGCGCCGTCGAGGGTGCCCAGCGTAATGGCGCCGTTCATCATGAGCTTCATGTTGGACGTGCCCGAGGCCTCCTTGCCAGCTGTGGAAATCTGCTCCGAAATCTCGGCGGCAGGGTAGATGAGCTGTGCGTTGCTCACGCGGAAGTTGGGGATAAAGCAGACCTTCATGACTTCGTTGACGCGCGGGTCGTTGTTGATAACCTCGGCAACGGAGTTAATGAGGCGGATGGTCTCCTTGGCAAAGGTGTAGCTCGAGGCAGCCTTGCCGCTAAAGATAAAGGTCGTCGGTGTCACGTGGAAGTTGGGATTGGCGATGCGACGGTTGTAGATGTCCATCACCTTCATGATGTTCATGAGCTGGCGCTTGTAGGCATGGAAACGCTTTACCTGAACATCGAAGACGGTGTTGGGGTCAATAATCAGACCGGTCTCTGCCTTAACGTAGGCAGCAAGGCGCTCCTTGTTGGCGCGCTTGGAGGCACCCACGGCCTTAAGGAACTCGGTGTCGTTCTGGAACTCCTTGAGTTTCTCAAGCTCAAAGGCGTCCTTCAGCCAGCCGTCGCCAATGGCCTCGGTCACGAGCTTGGCGTAGGTGGGGTTGGCCTCGGCAAAGAAGCGACGGTGCGAGATGCCGTTGGTCTTGTTGTTGAACTTCTCGGGCGTCAGGGCATAGAAGTCCTTGAGCACATTGTTCTTGATGATATCGGAGTGAATCTTGGCCACGCCGTTGACGCTGTGGCTGCAGATCACGGACAGGTTGGCCATGCGAACCTCGCCGTCCCATAGGATGGCGGTCTGGCGCAGACGCTCCTGCCAGCCTTCCTGCGTAGTATCGAACGACTCATGCCAACGACGGCTGATTTCGTCGATGATCTGGTACACACGGGGGAGGAGCTTGGAGAACGTGCCGATGGGCCACTTCTCCAGGGCCTCGGGCAGGATGGTGTGGTTGGTGTAGCTCACGACCTGCGTCACGATGTTCCAGGCGTCATCCCACTCGAGCTTCTTCTCGTCGATGAGGATGCGCATGAGCTCGGGGCCGCACATGGCGGGGTGCGTATCGTTGGTGTGGATGGCCACAAACTGCGGCAGCAGCTCCCAGTTCGCGCCGTGTTCCTTCTCAAAGGTGTCGAGCAGGCTATAGATGCCGGCCGAGACAAACAGGTATTCCTGCTTCAGACGCAGCAGACGGCCGTGCTCGCCGGCGTCGTTGGGGTAGAGGATGGCGCTGATGGCCTCGGCCTCGGCGCGCTCGGCGTCGGCCAGGGCGTAGTCGCCGCGGTTGAAGGCCTCAAGGTCAAAGTGCTCCTCGACCGGCTCAGCGGCCCAGACGCGCAGCTTGTTGACGGTCTCGCCGGCATAGCCCACCACAGGGATGTCGTAAGGGACGGCCAGGATGTCCTGCGTGTCCACGGTTCGATAGAACGTGCGGCCGTTCTCCTCAAAGCCCTCGACGCGGCCACCAAACTTAATGGTCACGGCCTTGTCCTGACGACGGACCTCCCAGGGATAGCCGTTGGTGAGCCACTCGTCGGTGGTTTCGACCTGGCTGCCGTTGACGATCTCCTGTTTAAACAGGCCGTAGCGGTAGCGCATGCCGTTGCCGTAGCCGGCAATGCCCTCGGCTGCCATGGAATCCAGGAAGCATGCGGCCAGACGACCCAGGCCACCGTTGCCCAGCGCCGGATCGGGCTCCTGGCTCTCGATGACGGACAGGTCAAGGCCCATATCGTCGAGCGCCTCGGCGACCATGTCGCGCACGCCAAAGTTGAGCAGGTAGTTGTCGAGCAGGCGGCCGATCAAAAACTCGATCGAGAAGTAGTACACGCGCTTCTTGCCCTCGGCGGTGGCGCGGGCGTCGCTCTTGGTGGCAACGGTGCGGGCCTTCTCGGCCACGAGCTTGGCCAGGGCGTTAAAGCGATCCAGGTCGCTGGCTGCCTCGACGCTCTTGCCGCTAATGCTCATGACGGCATCGCGATAGAGCTCGGTAAACTCCTGCTTGTTGTCGAAGATCTTATTCATACGTTCCTTCCCCCGGGGATGTTTCTCCCGGAACGGTTGTGACTTGTATCCTACGCCCCGCTGGGACGGGTAAATGCAGGGGTAACGCCTTTGTTACTCTTTCTTGGCAGGAGCCTTAACGGCAGCTGCCTTGGCCTTGGGAGCAGCCTTTTTGGTGGCTGCCTTCTTGGCCGTGGTCTTGGAAGCGGGCTTTGCGGCGGCCTTAGCCTTGGCCTTGGTCGTCGTAGCCTTCGCCTTGGCCGGAGCCTTCTTGGCGGCCGCTGGCTTGGGCTTTATCGAGGACGCACGCTTGCGGGTCGCCTTCTTGGGCTCCTCGACCACGGGCGGCTTATAGCTGCTGGGGCCGCGACGCTTAAGCACCACGCCTGCCAGGCTGGGCACCTTAATCTCGATGGAGTCCATCTGCCCGTTCCAGGGATAGGGCTCGCTCGAGCAGGTGTAGGGCTCCTCGCCGGCATAGCCGCTGCCGCCAAACTCGGGACGGTCGGAGTCAAAGATGACCTCCCAGTCGCCCTCACGCGGCACGCCCACTCGGAAGCTCTCGTAGGCCGCCGGGTCAAAGTTAATCAGGATCACGAGGTCGTCATCGACGTCCTCGCCCTGACGCACAAAGCTCACGATGGACTGCTTGGAGTTGTCCGCGTCGATCCAGGTAAAGCCGTCGTCATTGTAGCCGCGCTCGTACAGGGCGGGCTCGGCGGTATACAGGTGGTTGAGCGCCTTAATGAACGCCTGATGGTGTGCATGAGTCTCATACTGCTCGGTCAAGAACCACTGAATAGATTCGTAGTAGCGCCACTCGATAAACTGGCCGATCTCGTTGCCCATAAAGTTGAGCTTGGCACCGGGGTGCGTCATCTGGTAGAAGGCGAGCGTGCGCAGGCCGGCAAACTGGCGCCACCAGTCACCCGGCATGCGGCCGATGAGCGAGCACTTACCGTGCACGACCTCGTCATGGCTCAGCGGGCAGATAAAGTTCTCGGTAAAGGCGTACATGATGGAGAACGTGAGCAAGCCATGGTTGCCGGGGCGCCACGGAAAATCGGTCTGCATGTAGTGCAGGGTGTCGTTCATCCAGCCCATGTCCCACTTGTAGTGGAAGCCCAGGCCGCCGTCCTGCGGCGGGTAGGTCACAAGCGGCCACGCGGTGGACTCCTCGGCCATCATCATCACGTCGGGGTAGTGCGCCTCAACAGCGCAGTTGACCTGACGGATAAACGCGCTGGCGTCCAGGTCCTCCTCGGTACCGTACTTGTTGAACTTCTTTTGGCCAGGATCGTCAATGCCAAAGTTGAGGTACAGCATGCTGGACACGCCGTCCATGCGAATGCCGTCCACATGGAAGTTCTCGATCCAGTACAGCACGTTGGAGACCAAGAAGGAGCGGACCTCGCCGCGGGCGAAGTCAAACTTGTGCGTGCCCCAGTTGGGGTGAATCTCGTGCTCAAACAGCATGTGGCCGTTAAAGGTGGCAAGGCCGTGGGAGTCGGCGCAAAAACCGCCGGGCACCCAGTCCATGATCACGCCGATGCCCGCCTCGTGGCACGCATCGATAAAGTGCATGAGCTGCTGCGGGTTGCCGTAGCGCGACGTGGCGGCAAAGTAGCCGGTCGTCTGATAGCCCCAGGAGCCATCGAAGGGGTGCTCCATAAGCGGCATGACCTCGATATGCGTGTAGCCCATATCGCGCACGTAGTCCACGAGCTCCACCGACAGGTCGTCGTAGGTGTAAAACTCGCCGCGCTGCGCAGGGAAGGGGTCCATGGGACCGGGGTAGTTGCCGTACTCGTCCGGCTCGCCCTGTGGCTCGTCTCCGTGGCGCTTCCACGAGCCAATATGCACCTCGTAGATGTTGAGCGGCTGCGACATGTGGTTGTGGCCGGCGCGGCGCTTGAGCCACGCGGCGTCGTTCCACTGGTAGCCATCGAGGGTCCACAGCACGCTCGCCGTTCCCGGAGGGCACTCGGCCTTAAAGGCGTACGGATCGGCCTTGTAGAGCTTTTCGCCCTCGTTGGTCTCGATGAGGTATTTATAGAGCTGGCCCTGCTCGGCGCCAGGAATAAAGCCTTCCCAGATAGCGCTCGTGTGTACGGGCACCAGCGGGTTGGCTTGTTCGTCCCAATTGTTAAATTCACCGATAACGTGGACGCTCTTAACGTCGGGCGCCCAAACGCAAAAACGCCAGCCGCGCGTGCGCTGCTGCGTGTCGGGATGCGCGCCCATCTTTTCCCAGCTGCGCTCCCACATTCCAATGCCAAACAGATAGACATCGTCCTTGGTGAGCTCCGGTGCGTGCGGGGCGGCTTTACGGGTAGCGGGCTTTTTGGTTGCTGGCTTTAGCTTTGTATCGCTCACGTTTGATCCCATCATGACGCGGCAGCGTGTTGCCTTGGTGACTAGATGCGAAAGGTCCAAGGCTGCACGAATCGAAGGGACGGCGATAGCTCTATGATTCGTCCCACCTCGCGTGCTCGGTGGAACTTTCGGCAAAACCACAATAACACCTGTCCGTTAGTTTTATGGACGAAAGTGGATTTACGGTGGCGTTTAATCGGTGAGCGCCATGTTTATGCCACTGACAGAATTGCGATGGTAAAACTCTTGACAGTTTTATCAATTAGGGTTTGAAGATTTTTAAATTTACGTTTGGTAAAACGTTTTTAGCAGGTTGTTTACCATTTGACATTGAAAGGTTTATGCATGAACCACACAGCCGCCTCTAATGTTGCTTTTATTTTTGATTGCGACGGCACACTGGTAAATAGCACCCCCGTTTGGGGCTATGCACAGCCCGAACTATTGCGGCGTCACGGCATTGATGTAACGGTTGACGATTTTGCCCAGTTTGAGCATTTGTCGCTCGAGGACGAGTGCCAGGCCTACCACGACACCTGGGGCATTGGCGAAAATGGCGAGGAGCTGTATCGCGAGCTGAGTGAGATTCTGATTGATGGCTACTCCAAGGTGCCGCCGCGCGAGGGGCTCCTGGCATTTTTGGAGCAGGCGAAGTCGGCCGGCATTGCCATGTGCGTGGCCACGTCCACGCCGGCCGAGCTGGTGCAGTCCGCACTCGCGGGTGCGGGGCTCGACGCCTATATGGAGTTTATTACCACGACGGGCGAGGCGGGCCGCTCCAAGCAGTTCCCCGATGTGTACGAGCTGGCGCTGCGCCGCCTTGAGGAGCGCCATGGGCACCAGTTTGAGCACGCGTGGGTGTTTGAGGACGCCGTCTTTGGCCTTAAGAGCTCTGGCACTGCAGGCTTTAAGCGCGTGGGCATTTATGACCCGCACGGCCGTATGGAGCGCGACGAGGTTCGCGATAACTGCGATATCTTTATCGATAGCTATGAGGACCTGGATCTGGCCCGTGTGTTTGCGTTTAAGGGCTAGGCGAGGGCTGTGGCTTGTAAGGTATTAGTGGTATGTGGTTCGCCCGTGGTGGCGAGCGCGGATCTGTTGCGTCGACTAGCGGGGGAGTGCGACCACGTTGTCGCCGTGGACCGCGGGCTCGACGCGCTGCTAGGCGCTGGCCTGGGTTGCGACGTGTATGTAGGAGATGCCGACACGGTGAGTGACGCGGGCCGCGCGCTGGTCGATGCCGCCGAGGCCTTTGAGGTTGAGCGCCACGACCCCTACAAGGACTATACCGATCTGGCACTTGCGCTCGATTCCGTCCGACGCCGCTGGCCGGGTGCCGAGGTGGTTGCGACCTGCGCCACCGGCGGTCGCCCGGACATGGCCCTGTCTGTGTTAGGGCTACTGGCAGGCTACGATGATGCCCCCATTTGGATTGCCGAGGACAAGGTGATTGCCCGCATCCTTCACGCTGGCGAGACCTGGACCATTGAGGGTGCCGAGGGCAAAACCTTTTCCATCATCGCCATAGCCCCTAGGACAGTAGTAAGCGAACACGGCCTAGAGTGGGAGCTAGACCACAGCCCTCTAGGCCTGTTAGCTGACACGGGCATCTCTAATGTCGTAAGGAAAACGGCCAAGATTCAAGTCCACACCGGCACGGCCATCGCTTACCTTTACAAGTAAGGTGCCGCCGCGTGAGGGTTTTATCGGGACGGTGGGTTAATTGACTGATTTTGCCGAAGTCAAAATCAGTCAATTCAGCCCCGTCCCAGGAAAACCCGTAAGGCAGGGCAACAACCCAAAAAAATCTCTTGCATCCCCGCAAACATTCCCCTATAATATCTCCTCGTCACGAGGGCGTAGCTCAGCTGGGAGAGCGCTTGACTGGCAGTCAAGAGGTCAGGGGTTCGATCCCCCTCGTCTCCACCATCGTGAATGAAAAGGCCTTCGGAAAACCGAAGGCCTTTTTTCATGCGTGTCCACGCTACAAACCAAAGTGACGCTCACATCAACCTGTAAAAAGTTGCGCAATTACCTCCCCGTTTTGCACAAAGTTTGTTAGCCAAACATAATAGTTTGAACAATTCACGCCGCCAGCAATACAGCTCAGGCAGTGATCGCCAACCCACACACCCCCATAAACCTGCGGTAATGTGTGCAAGACGGCACAATATCTCCCATAACCACGGCAAATAACCAATATGTTGCTAAACACACCCCAAAACGTATGGGCTACCTGCTGTGCTAGGATAACTAATGTTACATGGGTTCAACTGTGCTCACGGCT